>DASWBQ010000058.1:0-6564 GCA_036390535.1 Gemmatimonadales bacterium
TCCAGCGGAGCCACCGCCTCGGCCCATCGGCCCTCCGCCAGCCGGAGTTCGCCCAGGTTGTGATGCAGCAGGACGTGATCGGGGTTGATGGTGAACCCCGCCCGGAGCACCTCGTCGGCCCGGGCGTACTGCCGCGCGTAGAGGTGCACCTGCGAGGTGAATCCATCCACGATGCTGGACAGCGGGTCGATTTCCTTCGCCTTCGTGAGTTCCGCCAGCCCCTCCTCGAATCGGCCCGCATTCTGGCCCAGGTTGCGTCCGTAGAACTGGTGGGCCACCACCGAGCCGGGGTCGAGGCTGATCGCCCGCCGGTACGCCCGCTCCGCCTCCCCCCAGTTCCACTCGCAACTCAGTTGCCAGTTGGCCAGCGCCACCTGCGCCTCCGCCAGCGCCTGGTCCAAGGCGATCGCCTTCCGGACCGCGCCGCTGGCCAGCGTGCAGGCCTCCCGCTGGGCCACGCCCCCCTGCTCTCCGAGCCAGAAGTAGGCATCCGCGATCGCGGCGTACGCTGGTGCGTACTCCGGGTCCTGGTCCAGGGCCTTGCGGAAGTTCGCGATTGACTCCGTGGCCAGCGCCAGGGTCCGCTGGTTGCGTTGATGGCGCCCCAGCAGGTACAGCTCGAAGGCCTTCGGATCAACCGAACGGGCCTCGGCCAGGCGCACCTGCTCCTGCGGGGTCACCGTTGCGTCCACTTCGGATGCCACGGCCCGGGCCACTTCGGTGTGCAGTCTCAGGATCCCGCGGAGCTCCCGGTCGAACTGGCGGGCCCAGATGTGCCGGTCGCTCGGACCGTGGATCAACTGCACGCTGATCCGGACCCGGTCGCCCTCCCGGACCACCGAGCCCTCGATCAGCCCCTGGACGTCGAGCTCGCGGGCGATCTGGGGCGCCGGCTTGGTCGTCCCGCGGTACCGCATCGCCGATGTGCGCGAGATGATCTTGAGGGCGCTGAGCTGTGACAGCTCCGCCGTCAGCGCTTCGTGCATCCCGTCCACGAAGTACGCCTGCTCCGGATCACCGGTGAGGTTCTCGAGCGGCAGGACGACGAGCGACCGAATTCGGGACGAGTCGCCGCCAAACCGCCGCACCCCCCACCAGGCCCCGGCCACGGCGAGCGCCAGCACCGCGGCAACCCCTAGAATCCACCGTCGCTCGAGGCGGCGGCCCGACTTCGGCGCCCTGTCAGCCGCGCCCCGTTCCAGTGCCTCGGTGAACTGGAGGCCCGTGGCATACCGGTCGGCGGGCGCCACGGCCAGCGCCTTTTCCACGGCCGCCTCGACCGCCGGTGGCACTGCCGAACGGACCAGCCGCAGGCTCGGTACACTCACCCCGAGCTTCCTGGCGAGAATCGCCTGCGGTGTCGGACCGGTATGGGGCGCTTCGCCCACCAGCATCTCGTACACCACGCACCCCAGACTGTAGATGTCGGCGCGGCTGTCCACCTCCGACGATCCGGTCGCCTGCTCCGGGCTCATATAGGTCGGCGTCCCCACGGCGATCCCGGTCTGCGTCAGGGCTTCGCCACCCGCGACGGCGGCTCGCGCGATCCCGAAGTCCGCCACCCGGGCGTGGGCCCCGGTCAGGAGGATGTTCTCGGGCTTGATGTCCCGGTGGATGATGCCCCGCCGGTGGGCGTGGTCCAGGGCGCTGGCCACCTGTCGCGCGATCTCAATCGCGTCCTCCAGCGGGAGCTGCCTCTCCCGGCGCAGGCGATCGCGGAGCGACTCGCCCTCCACGTAGGGCATAACGTAGTAGAGGAGACCGGCGGCCTCGCCGGAGTCGAGCAGGGCCAGGATGTGGGGGTGGTCGAGCCGGGCGGTGAGTTGGATCTCGCGGAGAAAACGCTCGGCGCCGTAAGCGGTGGCCAGGTCGGGATGCAGGACCTTCACTGCCACCTGGCGATGGTGCTTCAGGTCCGCGGCCAGATAGACCGTGGCCATCCCGCCCGCCCCGAGCTCCCGCTCGATTCGGTACCGGTCAGCCAGAGCCGCCTTGAGTTCCTCCACTACTTCGGCCTTTCTCGACCTATCAGCCATGTGCTGCGCCCAAGTTACGGGGCGGCATCACATCCAACCAGAGCCGCGCCAGCGATTTGGCACCCTGCTGGGGCGCACAACCCGAGAAAGCGAGCGAAGCCTGGAGGATCCGCTCGCGATTTAACTCCTGTACTCGCTTTGTCTTACCGCCATCGGGACGGCGGGGTGGGCCTGGTGCACCGCGATCCGCCACTCGCCTCTCGAATCGCGGATCAGCACGTCGAGACAATTGTGGTCGAACGGCACGACCGGGCCGCCCGCCTTGGGCAGGTACCGGCCCGCCCCGTGCAGGCAACTCTAGCGGCTCGCCAATCCGCCAGCGATCTCGCCGCCATCGATGATCACGGGATGCCCTGTGATGTATGGGGCCTCGTCCGAGGCCAGGAAGGCGAACAGGGCGGCGATCTCGCCAGGTGCCGCATGGCGGCGGAGCGGGATCTTGGCGTCCACTGCCGCCTTCATCTCCGGGGTGTACTCGGCTTCCTGCATGGCCGTCCAGACGTAGCCGGGGCAGACCGCGATGACGCGGATGGTCGGCGCCAGCTCCAGCGCCATGGTCCGGGTGAGCTCGATGACCCCCGCCTTCGCGGCGTTGTAGTCGGCATAGCGCGGGTAGCCGTTCATCCCCGAGGTCGAGCCCATGTTGATGATCACGCCGCCGCTGCCGGCGAGCATGCGCCTCGCTGCCTGCTGGGCCACGTAGAAGACGCCGTCGAGGTCGACACTCATCACCTGGCGCCATTCCGCGGGGGTGATGTCCATGAAGTCATGGCGCAGGCTGATCCCGGCGTTGTTGATGACGACGTCCAGCCCGCCCAGCAGCCGGTCCAGCTCCTCAAACGCGACGCCGACCGCGACGGCGTCGGCCACGTCGGCATGGATGACGCCGGCGAGGTCCGGATGGCTCTGGCGCAGGGCGCGGCCACCAACCTGGTCCCGGTCGATCACGGCAACCCGCGCCCCTTCCTCCAGGAACCGCTCCACGGTCGCCAGGCCGATGCCGCTCGCGCCGCCGGTGACGACTACCCGCTTGCCGCTCAACCCCTTCATGATGATTCCCGTGTCCCCGGTTTGGCGCTCGTCGTCAGCCCGCGATGCCGCCGCCGTCCACCACCAGTGTCGCACCGGTCATGAACGAGGAGTCATCCGAGGCGAGGAAGAGGGCCGCCCGCGCCAGTTCCGCCGGCGTGCCGACCCGGCCGAGCGGACGATTGGCGGCGCCCTTCAGGTATTCCGAGTAAGGCATGCGCCGGGCTTCGGCGTCGGCCACCAGCATCGGGGTCTCGACGTCCCCGGGGCAGAGGCAGTTCACGCGGATGCCCTGCTTCCCGTGGTCGATCGCCATCGCCTTGGTCATCACGACGAGCCCGCCCTTGGCGGCGCAGTAGGCGACGGCTTCGTCGCCGCCCTGGATGCCCCACCCCGACGACTGGTTGATGATCACGCCGCTCCGCTGGGCGATCATGGTGGGCAGGGCGTACTTGGCCATCAGCCACGATCCCTTGAGGCTCGAGTCGACCGTCGCGTCCCACTCTTCCTCGGTACAGTCGACCGCGTTGTGGGGATGGAACACCCCGGCGTTGTTGAAGAGAACGTCGAGACGGCCGCCGAAGGCGCGCAACGTCACCGCCACGACGCGTTCGCAGTCGCCAGGAAGCCGGACGTCGGCCCGGACGAAGATCGCGGTGCCGCCGGCCGCCGCAATCGCCGCGACCACCTTGTGGCCGCGCGCGTCGTCGCGGCCGGTCACCGTCACCCTGGCGCCTTCTTCGGCGAAGAGGAGCGCCGACGCCTCGCCGAGGCCTGAGGTGGCGCCGGTGATGATCGCGACCCGATCCTTGAGCTTCATGACGGGAGCCTCGATGCACTCTCTGGTGGATGGAGCCATGGGGCGTGGCAACCACAGCGCTCCCGGCAACCTACTCCGGCCCCGGCACGACGTCCACGCCGCCCCACCTCGGCAGGGCCGAGGCATTTCCCGGCGAGGGGACCGCCGGCGGCTCCATGGGTCCAAGGGATAGCGGTTGCGGGGAACCGGCAGGGCTGGGGCGGCTTTGCCCACCCCTCTTCATTCCCCCTTCAACCTGGCTTCATCGGTGTGGGGTAACCCTGCAGGCATCAGCGACCGGGGGGACCCGTGCGGCTCCTCATCCTCACTCCCGCAATCGTATTGGCCCTGCTGGCGGCTGTCTGGCTGGTGGGCGAGCGCGGACATCTCGCACTGCCGTCGACGCGCGCCAACCTCCGCGAGCGGCGCGGGGACGGGGGCCCGGGCGGCAGTCTCCTGCAGGCGCTGCACGGGTACATCTACGGCCGGTGGCCCGAGCAGTACATCGGCCTGTTCCGGCGCCTCGCGCCCTACATGAGTCCCCGGGGCAAGCAGGCCTGGGCCGACCACTACCACGGCAAGGTCCTGCCCACCGAGCTCGCGTGCCGGATCATCCGGCTGGACCACCCGATCAAGCGCACCGACCTCGACCGCATCATCCCCTACCCGCGCGCGCGCACCATCGTCCTCCAGGGACCGCCGCTCGTGACGCTGCTCGAGTGCCCGTGCCGGCTCAGCAAGCCGGCGCATTGCCAGCCGACGCAGGTGTGCATGCTGGTGGGCGGTGGCGCCTTCGCGCTCGACCATCATCCCTCCAAGGCGCGGCGGGTGACCCAGGAGGAGGCCCTCGCGCTCCTTCAGGCGGAGCACGAACGCGGGCACGTGCACACCGCCTACTTCAAGGACGCGGTGGCCGACCAGTTCTACGCCATCTGCAACTGCTGCAAGTGCTGCTGCGGGGGCCTGGAGGCCATGACCCGCCATGGCATTCCGATGGTGGCGTCGTCGGGCTTCGTGGCGGAGGTGGACGAGGGTTCGTGCATCGGCTGCGGGGACTGCGAGGAGGCCTGTCCCTTCGATGCCGTCCACGTGCCCTACCGGGCCGAGGTGACCTGGGAGGCCTGCATGGGCTGCGGGGTCTGCGAGGGCAAGTGCGCCACGGGCGCGGTGACGCTGGTGCGGGACGAGCGGAAGGGGATTCCGCTCGACGTGTGCGCGCTGGCCTAGCGATGCTCTCTCACCGGTTCGCCTCGGTTACGAGCCTTTGGGCGGTCGCTGGCCGTGGCATCATCCCGGTCCTCCGGGCGAGCCGTCAGCGGAGCCTCGGTGTGGCGGTCACCCGGGCGAGCGGCGAGGAACGAGAGCCCGGTGGCGCAATGCCCAGGACCACCGCGGCCGGCCCAGCGTGCCTCCTGCTGCTTGTTCTCGCCGCCATGGTGGTCGTGACAAGGCCCCTGGCTTCTCAGACGCCACCGAGGCAAAGTCGTGCCTCTAACGCCACCCTCTTGTCGGTGGTCTCTACGGTGATTCCGATGGCGGGCGGGGTGACAGTGGCGGCGCTGGGGCCTGGCGGAACAGGGCAAACAGCAGCTTTCGCGGCCCTTTTCTGGGGCGGTGCACTGGTGGGCCCGTCAGTCGGGTACTTCTGGGGCGGCGCTGGCTCGCATACAACCACGGGACTGGCCATCCGCGGTGGCGCATTCCTCCTGGCCTCGATGCTGGCACCCACCGAGGATTGGAACGACGGGATCTACCCGAACCCCGATTGGGACCAGACGGGTGTCTGGGTCTTGGCGATCATCCCGATCATGGTGTCCGCGACGATCGACATCGTCCGGGTAGACGACGCCGTTGCGGCGGAGGAATCGCTCCGCCTCAGCCTCACACCGTTAATCAATCCACGCCACCGCCGGCTCGGGGTTGCGGTTCGGCTCGGCTGGTAGTCCCAGCGCCGTAGATTCCGACTGGGCCCGGCTATCGCATTGCGACCAGTACCGGGGCATTGAGTTCCCGCGACAGCGCGGCTGATTAGGGGCCCCCGCCCTGCGGCATGGGTCAGCTCATCCGAAAGTCACCCTGGGCACGGTTGGCTCATGCCCCTACCTGAGCCGATCCCGCTCAGCAGCGGGGATCTTGTGTGCGACAAAGAGAAGGCGGGCCGGTGGATCACCCCGTGGCGGTGGGCGTAGTCGAGCGCGCTCGCCACTTCCCGGGTGATCCGGACCGCCTCCTCGACCGGCAGCTGCCGCTCCCGCGCCAGCCGGGCCCGGAGGGTCTCCCCCTCGACGTAGGGGATGACGTAGAACAGGAGTCCATCGGCCTGGCCGGAATCGTGGAGCGGGAGGATGTGCGGGTGCTGCAGGTTGGCGGTGGTGCGGATCTCGGCGAGGAACCGTTCAGCCCCGAGCACCGCCGCAAGCTCGGGATGGAGGACCTTCACCGCCACCTTGCGATTGTGTTTCAGGTCTTCCGCCAGGTAGACCGTGGCCATGCCGCCGGCACCGAGTTCGCGCTCGATCCGGTAGCGGTCGGCCAGGGCTGCCTTCAGGCGAGCTTTGGCAGACCCTCCCGACGGCGCGACTCCTCGGGGATGATCGCGGATCACTTCAGAGCGCGGGTCGCGACGCGCTGAGATCCGCCAGCTTCACCAGCGGAATCAGCGTGGTGCGGCTCCCGTTGGGCTTGCCATCCTTCGCCAAG
>DASWBQ010000059.1:0-2939 GCA_036390535.1 Gemmatimonadales bacterium
GAGAGCGTGGCCGGAACGGTCGGGCGGGCGATCGAGCCCGCCATCGCGCCGCTCGGCTTCGACTGGCGGATCGGTATCGGCCTGGTCACCTCGCTGGCCGCCCGCGAGGTCATCGTCGGCACGCTCGGCACCATTCACGGCATCGAGGGCGATGAGAACTCGCCCGGCCTCCAGGCGGCGCTGCGGCAGAACCTGACGCCGGGCGGCGCCGCCGCCCTGCTGGTCTTCTTCGCCTTCGCGATGCAGTGCGTGTCGACCATCGCGGTCGTGCGGCGGGAAACCGGGGGCTGGAAGCTCCCCGCGCTGCAGTTCGGCTACATGCTGACGCTGGCCTGGGTGATGGCCTGGGTGGCCAATCGCGTCGTGACGGCGCTGTTGTAGGGCGGCTGGGCGGCCTCTACTCCCCTGCCGTCCTGCCGTCCTGCCGACGTGCCGCCTTGCCGTCGATTCCCAGCCACGCATTCCTCCAGTTCCTCCGCATCCGCGCCAACCCCGGCCGCGCCAGAGGCGTATCGCCGAACCGGCGGTCGAACTCCTCCTCCGTCATCCCGGTGAAGTAGTCCGGATCGTGCCGGTCCGGCTCGGAGCGCGGCTGGTATTCCGGTCGGGGTGTCGCGGTGGCAAACCGCTCATTCCAGGGACAGACATCGTTGCAGATGTCGCAGCCGAACGCCCACCCCGACAGCTTCGGGGCGATATCCGCGGGAATCGGCTGGCCGGACTCGATCGTCAGGTAGGAGATGCACCGGGTGGCGTCGAGCAGGCGGGGAGCCACGATGGCGCTGGTCGGGCAGGCATCGAGGCAGGCAGTGCAGGTGCCGCAGTGGTCGGGCTCGAAGGGCGCGTCGGGGACCAGCTCGAGGTCGGTAAACACCGTGCCGATGAAGCAGAACGACCCCGCCCCGGGCCGGATCAGCATGGTGTTCTTGCCGATCCAGCCCAGGCCCGCCCGCTGGGCGAGCTCCCGCTCGGGCACCGGACCGGAGTCGGCCCACGGGTGCGCCACCTTCGCGCCCCGGTGCATCAGGAACCCGGCCAGCTGCGCCAGCCGCCGCATCAGGGCGCGGTGGTAGTCCTCGCCCCGGGCATACGAGGCAATCTGTACGGACGGCCCGTCCACCTCTCTGCCCCTCCGCCCCTCCGTCCAGTAATTCTCCAGCACCACCACCGCCACCCTCGCCTTCGGCACGATCACCGCGGGGTGTTTCCGTCGCCTGGCCTGCCGGTGGAGGTAGCGCATCGTCCCGGCATAGCCCTTCGCCAGCCAGGCGTCGAGTTCGGCGCCATGCTGGCTCGGCCCGAGGTGGGCGACGCCGCAGGCGAGGAACCCCAGCCGGGCGGCTTCATCGTGGACGTCGGCGGCAGTCGCGAGGCGCGGCGAGGTGGGCACGCCGAATGAGACTCGCCCCGGGAAGGCCGGTCAAGCGGCGGGCAGCGCTTGCGTTCCCGTCGCGCCGCGTCAAGATACGGCAGTCTCCAATCCCCAGGTGCCCATGCCCCTCCGCCCGGCCGCGCTCCTCGCGGCCCTCACAGCTGCCACCCCGGCGGTGGCCCAGTCCCAGACCCCGGTCGCGCGCTATGTCAGCGTCGACGCGCCCGTGGTCGCGCTGGTCGGCGTCCGGGTCATCGACGGCACCGGGGCCGGCCCCAGGGAGGACCAGACCATCGTGCTTCGCGACGGCCGCATCGAGGCCGTCGGACCGGCGGCCACGACGCCGGTTCCTGCCGCGGCCCGCCGGCTGGCGCTCGACGGCCACACGGTCATCCCCGGGATGGTGGCCCTGCACGAGCACACCTACTTCGGTGGCGTGCGGCGGATGACGCAGATGGCCGCCAGCGGGGCACCGCTCTACCTGGCCTTCGGGGTCACCACCGCGATGACCGCGGGGAGCATGTTCCCCTATCACGAACTGAGCCTGAAGCGCGCCGTCGACGCGGGGGAACTCCCCGGGCCACGCTTCCTGATCACCGGGCCGTATCTCGCGGGGAGCGCGCCGCGCGTCTCGATGAGCCGCCGTCCCGCCACGCCGGCAGAGGCCCGTCGCCTGATCGACTACTGGGTGGACGAGGGCGCCACCTGGTTCAAGGTGCAGGGCGACGTCACCCGCGACATGCTCGGCGCCATCATTGAGGCGGCCCATGCCCGCGGCGCCCGGGTCACCGGACACCTTTGCTCGGTCACCTTCACCGAAGCCTCCCGGCTCGGGATCGACGCGCTCCAGCACGGCTTCATCACCAACAGCGACTATGTCCCCGGCAAGGAACCCGACCGCTGCCCGCCGGAGAACATGCGGATCCAGGCCGATGTCGACGTCGGCAGCGATGCCGTCCAGGCGAGCATCCGCGAGATCGTGTCGGGCGGCGCCGCGGTGGTGTCGACACTGGCGGTTTACGAGTCCTTCGTGCCGGGGCGGGCGCGTCTCGATTCCGCCGCGATGGAGATGCTCGAACCCGAGACCCGGCGCGAGGTCGAGGCCAACCACGCCGCCCTGGCCACTGGCGGCCTCACGGTCCCGCCGCGGCTGCTCGAGAAGATGATGCGGTGGGAGCGGGACTTCGTCGCCGCGGGCGGCCTGCTGGGCGCCGGTTCCGATCCCTGGGGCACCGGGTTCCTGCCGGGCTTCGGGAACATGCGCAACTACGAACTGCTGCGCGAGGCGGGCTTCACCGCCGGCGAGGCGATCCGGATCATGACCCTGAACGGTGCCAGGATCGTAGGTGAGGACCGGCGGATCGGTTCCATCGTGCCCGGAAAGGCGGCGGACCTGGTCGTGATCCGCGGCAATCCGGCAGCCAATCTGGCCGACATCTATCAGGTCGTCACCGTCTTCAAGGACGGCCGTGGGTACGACAGCGCCCGCCTCCGGGACGCTGCCCGGGGACTGGTCGGCCTGCGATAGGCGGGCGCTCCCGCCCTCCCGTTTTCCCCGCCCTTTCCC
>DASWBQ010000060.1:0-4892 GCA_036390535.1 Gemmatimonadales bacterium
GCACCTCGGGAAAGGGCGGGAGAAGGCGGGAAAGGGCGGGAGAAGGCGGGAAGGGAGGGGAGTCGTCACCCTGAGCAGAGCGAAGGGGACCAAGCCGAGCACCGGCCCCCTCGCTGCGCTCGGGGTGACCGATGCCCTCCCGCTCTCTCCCGTCCCTTCCCGCCCTCTCCCGCTACGGGTTCACCACGCGATAGAGCCAGGCATCGCCGCGGTAGTCGCGCCACTGGATGGCGGCGCGCCGGAGGTCATTGGAGACACTGAGGCCTCCGACGCGGTGGGGCACGGCCCCCAGCCGCTCGACCTGTCCCGGTCCCCGTACCTGGAGCAGTTCTACCGCGTCCACGGCGGGCCACACCTTGAACAGGATCGACCCGTCTGCCAGCCACTGGGCGCTGCCCGACTCGGCGAACGTCGTGACCCAGGGCTCGGCGGCACCCCCGTCCACCGGCACGACCTCCACCCGGAGGGAGTCGCTGGTGGCCACGCCCCACCCCAGGAACAGCAGCCGGCTGCCGTCCGGCGACACCTCGAGCCCGAACATCCCCTGGGACCAGGCCGGCTGCGGAATCTCCCGCCGCTGGCCCTGGCGCATGACGACGATCCGGTCGCCTTCCTTCGGGATCACGACCCATCCATCCGGCAGGGGTGCGGCATCGCGGATGGTCGAATCGGGGAGGTCAAGCGGGTTCCTCGCCACGCCGGTCCGGACATCCCGGACTTCGAGGTGCAGCCCCGTGGGAGAGTAGGCCCCGAGGGCGACGCTGACCGAGTCCACCCAGAAGACGCTGGTGACCCGGCCAGTGGTCGCGAGGGGTGACTCGGCACCGCCATCGAAGGGGCGGACCGAGTACCTCGGCTCGCTGGAGCCCTCGGCCGTCGGCATGACGCGACGCATCAGCAACCGTGAGCCGTCGGGTGAGACCCCGGCGCCGACCGCGGTAGACGCCTGCATCAGCGGTTCCCCCTGCGGCAGCGTGCCGGCGAGGAGGTCGGGGACGCTCAGGGCCGCCACCGTGAAGGTGTAACTGCCGTCGTCCACCGCCATCTGGGCGCCGTCGGCCGTGACCGACATGCCGGTGAAGCGCCCGCTGTAAATGGTGTCCTGGTGGGCGGCGAGCTTGCCGGTGGCGGGGTCAAGGGCCACCCGCACCACGGCCTCCGCCGCCGTCGGTCCGGCGCGGGTCATCCAGATGGCGTCGGCGGAGGCCATGCCGGGGCACGTGCAGGTATTGAGCAGGCGGTCGGTGACCTTGCCGCTCCGCTCCACCACCTGCCACAGGCCCCGGGGCGGCTGGATGATGAGCGCGACGAACCGGCTGGTGCCCGGCACGGCGGTCATCCCGGCGAGGGAGGTCCCGGGGCCGGGGAGGCGGATGCTGTCGCGGACGGTCCCGTCGATGCCGGCGACCCGGATGGTGAAGACGGAGTCCGACCCTGGAGGTCCAAGGAGGAGCGAGTCGCCGCCGGCGAAGAAGGTGGCTGCGCCGGCGGTCAGGTAACGGGGTGGCCCCCCGAGCGCGGACACCAGGAAGCTGCCATATCTCCGGTCGTAGGTTCCGCTCAGGATCAGGTTGCGGCGGTCGGGGCTCCACTCGAGGCCGTAGGTGGCCGTGGCCCCCTCGAGCACCCGGCGTGTCGTCGTGCCCCCCACATCCTGGACCTCGACGGCCCAGGTGCAGGGGTGCTGGTCACAGTCCCGCACGATGAAGGCGAGCTGCTTGCCATCGCTGGAGAGCGCGGGCGAAAAGGCCGCGCCGGAGAAGGTCAGCTGGGTCCGCTCC
This sequence comes from Gemmatimonadales bacterium, assembly GCA_036390535.1. Lineage (GTDB taxonomy): Bacteria > Gemmatimonadota > Gemmatimonadetes > Gemmatimonadales > GWC2-71-9 > SZUA-320. The sequence goes on from DASWBQ010000060.1 coordinate 1,782, forward strand.
CGGAGGGCCGCACTGGTGTCTTCCCGCGCGAACCGTCCGGTCGCCGCCATGGTGCCCAGGATCCCGATGACCGCGACGGCGCCCACCCCCACACCGACGCGGAAGAGCCGCGACGATGCTGGTCCTGCCGGGGTCGCGGCCGGCGCGCTGGCGGCCTCGAGGGCGCGGACAAACTCTCCCGCGCTGGTGAACCGGTCCGCGGGGACCTTGGCCAGCGCCTTGGCAACCGCGGCGTCCACCGCTTCGGGCACGGTGGCACGCACGGTGCGGATCCGGATCGGCTGTTCGGTGAGCAGCTTGGCGATGACGGACTGGACGGTGGGGCCGGTGAGCGGGGGCTCGCCGGCGAGCATTTCATAGAGGACGGCGGCCAGCGAGTAGAGGTCGCTCCGGGCGTCGAGGGTGCGGTCGCCGGTGGCCTGCTCCGGGCTCATGTACTGGGGCGTGCCGAGGCTGAGGCCGGTCTCGGTGAGGCGGCTGCCGCCAGCTTCCTTCACGGCCAGGGCGATGCCGAAATCGGTCAGCATCGCGTGGCCTTCCTGGATCAGGATGTTCTCGGGCTTGATGTCACGGTGGACGACGCCCTGGCGGTGGGCGTAGTCGAGCGCCCCGCCGATCTGCCGGGTGATCGCCAGCGCCTGCTCGACCCCAAGCTGCTTTTCGCGGTTGAGGAGGTCGCGGAGCGATTCGCCCCGCGCGAATGGCAGCACGTAGTAGAGCAGCCCGACATCCGCGCCGGAGTCGATCAGGGTGAGGATGTGCGGGTGGTCGAGCCGGGCAGTGATCTTGATCTCGGCCAGGAACCGGTCGGGGCCGAGCACGGCGCCGAGCTCCGGGCGGAGGACCTTGAGGGCGACCTCGCGGTCGTGCTTGAGGTCGCGAGCCAGGTAAACCGTAGCCATGCCGCCGGCCCCGAGTTCGCGCTCGACGCGGTAGCGGTCAGAGAGGCCGGCCAGCAACTGGTCGTTGATCTGGGTCATGCGACTTTCCCTCCCGCCGGGGGGCGGGTGCAGTCCTGGCTGGTGGTGCGGGGGAACCGGACAAGGGTACTACAGGGCGGGAGAGAACGGGAGAGAGCGGGACAGGACGGGAGGGTGTCATCACCCCAGGCCGGGCACCCCCTCGCTGCGCTCGGGGTGACTCAACCCGCACGCTCTATCCCGTTCCCTCCCGCCCGGCATATCTTGTCTGAATTAGCCACCCAGGCCAGGAATGACCCCGACGCCCCTGGACGCCCGACTGCAGGCCGCCCTCGGTACCGCCTACCGCCTCGAGCGCGAGCTGGGGGGCGGGGGCATGAGCCGCGTCTTTCTGGCCGAGGAGGTGCGGCTGGGGCGGAAGGTGGTGGTGAAGGTCCTGCCGCCCGAGATGGGGGCCGGGGTCAACGTGGATCGGTTCGAGCGGGAGATCCAGCTCGCGGCCCGGCTCCAGCACCCCCACATCGTGCCGCTCCTGACGGCGGGTTCCGAGGGCGATCTCCTGTATTACGTCATGCCCTACATCGAGGGCGAGTCGCTCCGCGCCAAGCTGGCGCGGGAGGGCGAGCTCCCGGTGCGCGAGGCCGTCCAGATCCTCAGGGAAGTGCTCGACGCCCTCCGCTACGCCCACAGCGAACGGGTGGTGCACCGCGACATCAAGCCCGACAACGTGATGCTGTCGCGCGGGCATGCCCTGGTCACCGACTTCGGCGTGGCCAAGGCGGTGAGCGAGAGCACCGGCGAGTCGTCGCTGACGTCGCTGGGCGTGGCGCTCGGCACCCCGGCGTACATGAGCCCGGAGCAGGCCGCGGCTGACCCCCACGTGGACCACCGCGCCGACCTCTACGCGGTGGGCGCGCTCGCCTATGAGATGCTGACGGGGCGGCCGCCTTTCACGGGGTCGAACCCGCAGGCGGTGCTGGCGGCGCACATCACCCAGGCGCCGGCGCCCGTGACGGCCCACCGGGACAGCGTGCCGCCGGGCCTCAACGAGCTGGTGCTCCGCTGCCTGGCCAAGAAGGCGGCCGACCGTCCGCAGCGGGCCGACGAGCTGCTGCCACTCCTGGATGCGGTCCTCACCCCGAGCGGCGGAATGACCCCCAGCGGCACTCAGCCGGTGACCCCCCCCGTGGCGGCCGAGGCGGCTCACCCGGTCCGGGTGGCGGTGCTGTTCGGCCTGGCCTCGGTGGGGGTGCTGGCGCTGATCCATTTCATGGTGCAGGCCGCCGGCCTCCCCGACTGGGTCTTCCAGGGCGCCATCGGCCTGCTGGTGGCGGGCCTCCCGATCATGCTCTACACCAGCTGGCAGGAACGCCAGCGGGCGAAACTGGTCATGTCGGGCCTCCACCAGACGACCCCGGTGGGGCTGGCCCGCCACATGACCGTCAGGAAAGCCACAATGGGCGGGGTGCTGGCTTTCGCAGCACTGGCGCTGGTGGTGGGCGGGTTCACGGTGTCACGGGTGCTGGGCATCGGGCCCGGGGCGACGCTGCTGAGCTCCGGCGTCCTCAAGGACCAGGACCGGGTGCTGCTGGCAGACCTCGCCAACGCGACGTCCGACTCCACCATCTCGGAGACGGTGACGGAACTGCTGCGCGTGAGCCTGGCGCAGTCGCGCTCGATCCAGCTGCTGGAGCGGGGCCAGGTGGGCGACGCCCTGGAGCGGATGAAGCAGCCCCGGGATGCCGCGATCAGCGACGAGGTGGCCCGGGAGATCGCCACCCGGCTCGGCCTCAAGGCGTACGTAAGCGGCGAGGTGCGCTCGGTAGGGAGCGGGTTCCTGATTTCAGCCCGGCTGGTGGAGGCTGGCACCGGGAACTCGCTGGCGACGGTGAGCGAGGCGGTGAACGGCGCTGGGGAGCTGATCGAGGCGGTCAACACCCTGACTGACGCGCTTCGGGAGAAGATCGGCGAGTCACTCCGGACGGTGCGGGCCGATCCGCCGCTCGAGAGCGTGACGACGAGCTCACTGGAGGCGATTCGGACCTGGGCCCAGGCGGAGAAGGCGTCTGACCGCGGCGAGGCCGACCAGGCCATTGCCCTCCTGCAGAAGGCCGTGGCCATCGACAGCAACTTTGCCAGCGCCCATCGCCGCCTCGGGATGTTCTTCAACAACCGGGGGGCCCGGGATTCC
>DASWBQ010000061.1:0-10427 GCA_036390535.1 Gemmatimonadales bacterium
GGACATCCTGGTGGCCCAGGACCGGCGCAAGGCGGCGCTCGAAGCCGAAGCGGTCCGGGTGGATCGGTTTCTGGCCGAGGGCCGCGCCGCGAGGGTCGAGCAGTTGCGGGCTTCGGCCGCGCTCGGGGGGGCCGAGGCGGATCGCGCGACGGCGGTGGCCCGGCTCGACTACGCCGAAGCGTCGCTGGCCAGGCTTACCGGGCAGGACCGTGCGGCCGTCCGCGCCGAGTTGCTGGTACCGGTGCGTCCCGGCGAGGAACGCCTGGCGCCTCGCGACTCGCTGCTCGCGGTGCTCCGCCAGAGCAACCCGAGGCTCCAGGCGGCATCGAACCGGATCACTGCGGCCTACGCGGCGCACAGCGCCGCCAAGGGTGCCTGGTTCCCGAGCCTGAGAGTGGAAGGCCGCGTCGTGACCTATGGGGCGGCGGACCACTCGGCCACCACCGAATGGCAGACTGGAGTCCGGCTCTACTATCCGCTGTACTCGATCGGAGGCCGCTCGGCCAGCGTGCAGCGGACCGAGGCCATGGTGAGCGAGGCGGAGGGGACCTATCGCGAGCTGGACCAGGCCGTCGCCGCGCAGCTGGACGAAGCGCTGGCACGGCTCATCGAGGCGCGAGGGCAGGTGGACGCGCTCGGCGCCGCGGTGGGTCAGTGGGAGGAAGTGGTCCGGACCGAGGCCCTCGCGCTCCGTGAGGGCGCGGGGACCCAGACCGACTACATCCGGGCCGAGGCGGACCTGGCCAGTGGCCGGGCGGCTCTGGCGCGGGCGAACGGCCAGTACCTGGTGGCCTTGGTGCGCCTGGCCCAGGTGACGGGACAACTGACGCCGGAGACCCTCCGGTCGATCGTGGAGACAGCGCAATGAGAACGTGGATCCTGGTTCTGCTCGCCCTGGCCGCGGCGTGCGGGCAGCGCAACGGCGACGCGATCGAGGCCTCGGGGACGGTCGAGGCGACCGAAGCCGACCTCGGCTTCCAGGCGCCGGGCCGCATCGATTCGATCTTGGTGGAGGAAGGTGCCCGGGTGACGGCGGGGCAGCGGATCGCGGTGCTCGACCTCCGCGAGGCGGCGGCACGACGCGAGGCCGCGAGCGCCCAACTCGCCGCCCAGCAGGCCCGGCTGTCGGAACTGGAACGCGGCTACCGCCCCGAGGAAGTGAGCCAGGCCCGGTCCGCGCTCCGCGCCATGGAGCAGCGGCTGGCCGATGCGACCCGGGACCGGAACCGGTCCCGAAACCTGTTCCAGGGCGGCGCCATCAGCCGCCAGGCGCTCGACGGGGCGGAAACCGCCTTCGCGCTGGCGGAAGCCGAGCGCGACCGGGCGCGCGACCAGCTCGGGATGCTGGAGTCGGGGCCGCGGATGGAGCAGATCGCGGCCCAGCGGGCCGTGGTGGCCGCGGCGCGGGCCGCGGTCGAGCAGGCCGAGGCCGCCGTCGCCTTCGGCGAGATCCTGGCGCCGTTTCCCGGCACCGTCGTGCGCCGGCTCAGAGAACCCGGCGAGGTGGTCGGCGCCGGGATGCCGGTCGCCACCGTCGCCAACCCTGACGACCGGTGGGTCCGGATCTACGTCCGCCAGGACGAGGTCGGCCGGGTCGCCCTGGGCCAGTCAGCCGAGATCCGGATCGACTCCTACGCCGACCGGGTGTATGCCGGCACGGTGAGCTTCATCAGCTCCGAGGCGGAATTCACCCCGCGCAACGTGCAGACGAAGGAGGAGCGGGTGAAGCTGGTCTATCGGGTGAAGGTGCGCGTGGTCGGTGACACGGCGGTGGTGCTGAAGCCGGGACTCTCGGCGGACGTGGTGCTCGGGACCACGCCGTGAGGGTGCATCCCCCGCACGTGGTGGTGCAGGGACTGGCCCGACGGTTCGGGGCGGTCACCGCCGTCGCCGGGCTCGATCTGGTGGTCGGGCACGGGGAGCTGTTCGGCGTCGTGGGACCTGACGGGGCCGGGAAGACGACGCTGCTCCGGATGCTCGGGGGCGTCCTGCGCCCCACGGGCGGGGACGCCCTGATCGACGGCGTCAGCGTGGCACACCAGGCCGAGCGGGTGAAGCACGACCTCGCCTACATGAGCCAGCGCTTCGGGCTCTATGCCGACCTGACCGTGGCCGAGAACATCGCCTTCTACGCCGACCTCTACCGGGTCCCGAAGGCTGAGCGGCCGTCGCGACTCGAGGAGCTCTACGCCTTCTCGGGGCTCGGGCCCTTCACCGGCCGTCTGGCGGGGGCGCTTTCCGGCGGGATGAAGCAGAAGCTCTCCCTCTGCTGTGCCCTGATCCACCGGCCGCCGCTGCTGCTGCTCGACGAGCCGACCTTCGGGGTGGACCCGATCTCGCGCCGCGACCTCTGGCTGATCATCCACGGGATGGTGGCGGGCGGAACGACCGTCATCGCCAGCACGGCATACCTGGACGAGGCCGAGCGGTGCGACCGGGTCCTGCTGCTGCACCAGGGGCGGAGCATCGGGCTGGACACGCCGCAGGCGCTCCAGGGGGGACGGTCGCTCGAGGACGTCTTCGTGGAACGGGTCACCGCCCTCACCGATGCCTGACGCCATTGTCGCCCGCTCACTGACCCGCCGCTTCGGCGATTTCACCGCCGTGGACGCGGTCTCCTTCGCCGTGCCTCCCGGGCAGGTGTTCGGGTTTCTGGGCCCGAATGGCGCCGGCAAGACCACGACGATCCGGATGCTGACGGGGCTGCTGCCGCCCACCGAGGGCGAGGGGATCGTGGCCGGACTGGACGTCGGGCGCGAGCCGCGCGAGGTGAAGCGCCGGATCGGCTACATGTCCCAGCTCTTCTCCCTGTATGCGGACCTGACGGTCGAGGAGAACATCGAGTTCTTCGCCGGCCTGTACCAGGTCACGGGACGGCGGTACCTCGAGCGCCGGGACTGGGTGCTCGAGACGGCGCGCCTCACCGACCGGCGAGGGTGGATGACGGGGAACCTCCCGTTGGGCCAGAAGCAGCGTCTGGCGCTGGGCTGCGCTCTGCTGCACCAGCCGTCGATCGTGTTCCTCGACGAGCCGACGTCCGGGGTGGACCCGATCTCCCGGCGGTCCTTCTGGGAGCAGATCGACGGGTTCTCGCGCCAGGGCACCACGATCCTGGTCAGCACCCACTACATGGCCGAGGCCGAACACTGCCACCGTCTGGCGCTGATGAACCGCGGCAAGCTGGTGGCGCTCGACACGCCGCGGGCCCTCCGTGAGGCGCTGGTGGTGCCGATCCTCGCCTTCGGCACCAGCGATGCCCCGCTGGCCGTGGAGGCGCTCCGGGACGTGCCGGGCATCGGCGACGTGACGATGTTCGGGCGGACGGTGCATGCCGTGGTGGACGACGAGGCCGCGGCCCGCGAGGCGATCCCGGCGCAGCTCGCGACGGTCGGGCTCCAGGTGGAGCGGATCGCGCGGATCGAGCCCTCGCTGGAGGACGTCTTCGCGGCGTACGTGCGGAGGGAGGGCGGGGCGGTGGCGGGATGATCAGCGCTACCCGTCTCCTGGCCGTGGCCCGCAAGGAGTCGATCCAGCTCCGCCGCGACACCCGGAGCCTGCTGCTGGCGTTCGCCCTGCCGCTCTTCCTGGTCCTGGTCTTCGGGGCCGCGATCTCGCTCGACATCAAGCACATCCCGTTCGCCGTGCTGGACCGGGACAACAGTCCGGCCAGCCGCGAACTGGTGGAAGCGTTCACCTCGTCAGGGTACTTCAACCTCGAGGGCTCGCTGGGCCGGAGCGGCGACGCCGACTGGTTGCTGCGGCGCACCGTGGTGCGGCTGGTCCTGGTCATCCCTCCCGGCTACGGCCGCGATCTCGCCGGCGGACGCCGCCCGGTCGTGCAGGCCCTGGTCGACGGCAGCGACGCCAACACCGCCACCATCAGCCTCAACTATGCCGAGGCCATCGTGTCCGGGGTGAGCGCCCGGGTGGCGCTCGCCGGGCGCCGGGCCCGGATGCCGCTGGTGGCCGAGGAGCGGGTCTGGTACAACGAGGCGCTGGAGAGCGCCCGGATGGTGGTGCCGGGGCTGGTGGGGGTGATCATGGCCATGGTCGCCGCCATGCTCACGACGCTCACCATCGCCCGGGAATGGGAGCGGGGAACGATGGAGCAGCTGGCGGCCACCCCGGTCAGCCGTCTCGAAGTCATTGCCGGGAAGCTGCTGCCCTACGTCGGCATCGGGATCATCGACGTGGCCGCGGTCACGGTGCTTGGGATCGTCGCCTTCGACGTGCCCCTCCGGGGAAGCGTGTTTCTCCTGGGGGTGATGTCCCTGCTGTTCATTCTCGGGATGCTGGGGTTCGGGGTCTTCCTCTCGGCGGCGCTCCGCTCGCAGCTGCTGGCCACCCAGGTGGCGTTGATGTCGACCTATCTCCCGACCTTCCTGCTCTCCGGCTTCCTCTTCCCGATCGAGAACATGCCGGTGGTGCTCCGGGGCATCAGCTGGTTGATCCCGGCCCGGTATTACCTGGTGGCGACGCGAGGGATCTTCCTCAAAGGCATCGGCCTGGAGGTGCTGTGGCCGCAGGCCCTGGCGCTGGCCGTCTATGCGGCGGTGATGATCGGCCTCGCGGTCCGGGCCTTCCGGAAGGAGCTGGGATGAGGATCGCCTGGGCCCGGGTCGGTCGGATGGTGCGGAAGGAACTCCGGCAGATGCTCCGGGACATCCGGATGCGCGGGGTGATCTTCATGGCCCCCATCATCCAGCTGGTGGTATTCGGGTACGCCGTCTCCACCGACGTCCGCCACGTGGCGACGTGGGTGGTCGATCACGATCGGACCGCGGCCTCCCGCGAGCTGGTGGACCGGATGACCGCGTCGGGGTACTTCACCGTCGCCGGGCGGTCGGACCGGCCGGGGGACGCGGTGCGCGCCCTGGAGGCGGGGACGGCCCGGGTGGCGCTGGAGATTCCGCCCAACTACGAGCGGGACCTGGCCGCCGGTCGGGCCACCGTCCAGATCCTGGTGGACGGGACCGACTCCAACACCGGGAACATCGCCCTCGGGTACGGACAGCGGATCGTCACCGCGATCGCGCTTGACGTGGCCGGGGCGACTCCGGCCATCACCCTGGCGTCCCGGGCGTGGTACAATCCGAGCCTCGAGAGCCGGGTCTTCAACGTCCCCGCCGTGATCGGGATCCTGCTGCTTCTGGTACCGATGCTGCTGACCTCGCTCAACGTGGTCCGCGAGCGCGAGGTCGGCACCTGGGACCAGCTCGCCGTCAGCCCGATCTCTCCGACCGAGCTGATGCTCGGCAAGACGGTCCCGGTGGCGATGATCGGGGTGATGAACCTGGTGATGGTCTCGGCCGTGGCGGTGGCGTGGTTCGACATCCCGTTCCGGGGCCAGCCCCTGGCCCTCTTCGTCGCCGCCGTCCTGTTCATCCTCACGGCGCTGAGTCTCGGCCTGATCATCTCCACCATTTCGGCCACGCAGCAGGAAGCCTTCATGACCATGTTCCTGGTGCTGCTGCCGGCCCTGATCTTCAGCGGATTCATGTTCCCCGTCGAGAGCATGCCGGGTGGCTTCCGCGTGGTCGCGGAACTCAATCCGGTGCGTCACTTCCTGGTCGTGGTGCGGGGGGTCTTCCTGCGCGGCACTTCGTTCGCCGACCACCTGCCCCAGTACGGCATCCTGGCCAGCTTCGCGGGGCTTGGCCTGGTGATCGGGGTGCGCCGGTTCAGGGCGATGGTCGGGGGCTGAAGACGGGGTCTTGACGCCGATGGCTGCGGGACCGGTTCGACGCCCCGGTGTGGAATGGTCGCGACGGTCCCAAGGGCCGTGCCAGCCGGCTCAGTCGGCGCCCCAGGTCTCCCAGGTCAGGCTGCACCGGTTCGAGAAGAGGTCGCCGGGGTGGCCGCTGGCGTCGATCAGGCTGTGCAGCATCTCGTGGCGGACCACCATCTCGTGCTGCTGGTAGTTGCCGGCGAGGACGATGTAGTGCCGGTCACCGCGACGCACCCAGAGCCCGACCTTCGGGCCGGCGTCGGTCTCGAAGGTCTCAACTCCAGGCACGACAAGCCATTGCACCCGGTCGAAGGCACCGCTCAGGCCCGAGCACGACTCGGTGCGCGCGAACCACTCCCGGTAGATCGCGGGGGCGGCCAGCGGGACGGCGCCGACGGGAAGGGACTCCGGCGCGGAGGTCGGTGTGCAGCCGCCCAGGACACCGGGGAGCATGGCGGCGAACCCCAGGCGGCGAAGGGCGCGGAGCGGTGAGCGGTGGGTGTCTGACATGGTGACACCCTGAGAGGCGACGGACATGCCAACTGCCCAACCGTCCACCCACCCAGCGGTCTAACCGCCCACCCGCTTCGCTTTCCAGCCCGACTTGATCAGCTCCGCCACGACCGTATCCCGGTGGTCGCCCTGGATCTCGACCACGCCGTCCCTGACGGTGCCGCCGGAGCCGCAGCGCCTCTTGAGCTGGCTGGCCAGCGCGTCGAGGTCCTTCGCCGGCAAGCCGAGGCCGACGACGACGGTGACGCCGGCGCCCTTCCGGCCCTTGGTTTCGCGGCCCACGCGGACCACGCCGTCCTTCGATGCGGTGGCGGCGGGATGGTGGCAGCGGCACGCCTCGGTGGGCCGGCGGCAATCCGGGCACATCCGTCCGTGCAGGGTGGAGTAGACGAGTCCGCCGGACGGGGGACGGCGTGGTGGAGTCATGGAGGAAATCCGATCAGCGGGCTCCAGCCGGAGACGGCGCGGGTGGGATTCGAACCCACGAAGGAGTTTCCCCCTTGGCGGTTTTCAAGACCGCTGCCTTCAACCACTCGGCCACCGCGCCAGACGTTGAAAGGTAAGTCCCGGAACTTGCCGGTCGAGAGTGGAGAGCAGAAAGCGGAGACCCGAGCGGAATGGTGGCCGGTTCTCTGCTGTCCGATCTCCTCTCTCGGCTCTCAGCCACTCAGCCCTTCAACGCCTCCGCCACTTTCGCCAGTCGCGCCGTCGCGTCCGCGGCGACCTGGTTGAGCGACGGGTGGGTCAGGGCACCCCCCACGCTCAACATGGCTTCGGGATTGGCGAACCGGACGATCGAACCCCCGTCGGCTGCCGCCTCCACGGTGACGTTGCACGGCAGCATCAGCCCCATCAGCGGGTCGCTGGTGAGCGCGGCGTGGGCCAGCGGGGGATTGCAGGCGCCGAGAATGGTGTAGGGCCGGAATTCCTTGCCCAGCCGCTCCTGGAAGGCGCTCCGGATGTCGATGCTGGTCAGGACGCCGAAGCCCTGCTCCTTGAGCGCCGCGGTGACCTTCGCAATGGCGTCGTCATGCGACTCGGCCAGACGGACGTCGGGTACCAGGGAGATCTGCATGGATTTCACCGTGTGCTTGGGGCGGCCGGATCGGCCGCCCCTACCGGTTGCCTGACAATGCCTGCTGGATCGCGACCGCGACGGAATCCGCCCGGGCCGCGGCGACGGTATCTCCCGCCTGCCGGAGGGTCTGGCCCATGCCCGCGTAGATGATGCCGTACAGTTCGACGATCGAGCGTGAGGGCACGTCCACCCAGCCGCGCGGGCGGTCGCGCGCCACGCTCTGCCACTGGTACTGCTCCCAGAGCAGCTTCCGGGACCGCTCCAGGTCGACGAACCCCATCCCCTGGCTCAGGATGATGTCGCCCGACGGCTCCACCGGCCGTTCGTTGAGGCGGCGCGCCAGGCCTTCCGACACGAGGTAGGGAGTGAGCCCCAGGGTCTGGTCGGGGAAGCCGCCGCTCGACCAGCTGAAGTAGATCGGTCGCTTGCCGAGGTTGTCGCGGATCAGGAGGATGACGGCGAGGTCGCTCCGGGTCAGGTATTCACCTAGCTGCATGACCACGCTGTCGACCACCGCCGTCCGGCCCTCGGGCGTGCGGGCCACCTCCGGGAGGCTGTCGAGGGCGCCTTCGGTCAGCGAGAAGGTCGGGTAGTCCGGGTAGGGCACCGGCCAGCGGCGGGCCGTCGAGTCGCCGCCCACCGGCACGGTGCGCGTCGTATCGGCCTCGCGCCAGACCGTCGCCGCCCTGGCGGGGTCGAACGGGTCCACCTTCCGCCGGCGCACCTGCTTGAGGTGCCACTCGGTATTCAGGAGGGACAGGTTGGCCAGCGTGACGTCACGGCGGACGCCCTCCACCTCCTGGGCGAACCAGAGCGGGAAGGTGTCGTTGTCCCCCGCGGTGACCAGGATCGCGTAGGGCTCGACCGACTGCAGCAGGTCCACCGCCCAGTCGTGCGGCACCGTCTCGTGGGCTCGGCTCGCGGTAAGCCGGTTGCCGAACAGCGGCACCAGGGCGAGCCCCAGAATGGGGAGGGCCGCGAACCAGCGGCCCCGCTCCGTGCCCTGGTCGCGGAGCGCTTCGTGGACGGCCCGGAGCAGCGCCCCGAACCCGATCGCGATCAGCACCCCGAAGTACGAGAAGGAGACGAGGAAGAAGTAATCCCGTTCGCGGACCTCCCGGGGCAGTTCGGGCTGGTCAGGGTGCTGCGAGAAGCCGTACTTGAAGTTCAGGTAGAAGATCAGCGCCAGCGTCAGGGTGAGCAGCATGCTCGCCGCCGCCCATCCCGCCCGGGCCTCGCGCTTGAGCAGTGTCCAGAGCCCGACCAGTCCGATGGTGGTGAAGACGGCCGTGGCGACGCGGGAGACGCCATCCAGGTCACGGGCGAACTGCCAGCCCCAGTATTGCCAGTAGTTGCCCAGCTGCGAGATGAAGTCGGCCTGCCGCTCCGTCACTGGCGGCTTCCCGTACTGGACCCGGTTGAGGACGTCGAGCAGCGCCTTCCAGGTGACCGGCTCTCCCTCGTTGATCGCCGGGAACTGGGCCGCCCGGATTGGCAGGAAGAGGTAGTTGAGGGAGATCCCCACCACCACCGCCGCGATGCTGAGCCAGAGCATCGGGCTCCGGGCGTTGCTCCAGAGGGCCCACCCCAGGAGGCCGGCGGTGATCGCCCCGACCGCCATGCCCGTCCCGGTCCCGCCGAGGATCTCGGTCCAGGTCCCCGACACGGCGACCAGCACCAGCCAGCCGAGCAGCAGGACCCACGGCCTGAGGGCCTCGCGCCAATCGGTCCAGAGCACGTAGATGAACACCGCCGGCGCCGCCAGGATGCCCATCATGTGGTTGGTGCTCGACAGCGTCAGGACGTAGGCGATCAGGATCAGCCAGCGGTCGCGATGCGGGCCGGGTTCGTCATCGCCCCAGTGGACGGCGATCCACATGGCCAGTGCCATCGAGAGCAGCGAGAGGGTGTAGACCTTCTCGTTGACCGTGGACTGGTTCCAGACGGTCCACATCGTGGCACCGACCAGCACCCCGGCAAATGCGGCCGCCAGCCGGGCGGGCCGGAACGGCACGACCGACCGAAGCCAGCGGTCCGCCACCAGGAACCAGAGGCCGGCCGCGAGGGCGCTCGTCACCGCGGCGAAGATGTTGATCCGGGCCGCGTACATCTCGGCCAGCGGCAGGAGGCCGAAGACGTGGGCCACCACCACGAACAGCGGATTGCCGGGGGGATGCGGGATGCCCAGGACCTTGGCCGCGGCGATGTACTCGGCGGTGTCCCAGAAGGCGATCGTGGGGCCGAGCGTCAGCAGATAGATGCCGAGCACCACCAGGGCGGCCAGCCCGGCGAAGCCGTAGGGCGGCGGGGAGCGGTCGGGTTGGGTCGGGAGGCTGGGCTCAGTCATGGAATCACGGGTCGCAAGTCGTAAGTCGGAAGTCGCAAGTCATCCGACTTACGACTTATGACACGCAGTCTAGTGCCGGAACATCCGCCTGCCCGTCAGCACCATCGCCATCCCGCGCCGCTCGGCGGCGTCGATGACCTCCTGGTCGCGCACCGATCCGCCCGGCTGGATCACCGCCGTGATGCCGGCGTCGGCGGCCTGGTCGAGGCCGTCGGCGAAGGGGAAGAAGGCGTCCGAGGCCATGACCGCGCCGGCGGTGGCATGTCCCTGCTGGCGGGCCTTGTGCACCGCCATGAAGGCCGCGTCCACCCGGCTCATCTGGCCCGCCCCGATGCCGATCGCCATCTGGTCCCGGGCCAGCAGGATGGCGTTCGATTTGACGCTCGAGACCGCGGCCCAGCCGAACCGCAGGTCGGTCCACTCGGACGGCGTCGGCTGGCGCGAGGTCGGGATAGTCCACCCCTCCTCGGAGGGATCGAAGACGAACCGCTCCTGGATCAGGAAGCCGCCGCGGACCCGCTTCCAGTCGTAGCTGCCGGCGCCGGTGCTCGCCGGCAGCTCGCAGACCCGCAGGTTCTTCCGGCCGGCGAACACCGCGAGGGCATCCTCGTGGACCGTGGGCGCGACGATCACCTCGACGAAGAGGTCCGCCAGGGCCTCCGCGATGCTCCGGTCGACGACCGTGTTCAGAGCGATCACCCCGCCGAAGGCGGAGACCGGGTCGGTGGAGCGCGCCCGCTGGAGCGCCTCCAGCCCGGTCC
>DASWBQ010000062.1:0-2140 GCA_036390535.1 Gemmatimonadales bacterium
TGCTGCCCCTTCTCGTCGGCGATGGTCACCGCGATCCGGTCACGGCTGGGGGACCACCGGGGGAACTGAAACAGCCCCAGGCGGGAGATCACCACCGTCTCCCGGCCGTCCCGGTCCACCTCAACCACCTGGACTCCCTGCTGGGCCACGCCAGGCGCGTAGATGAGGTGCCCGGCCGGAGAGATCGCCATCCGGGTGCCGTTGCCGAACCCGGCCTGGACCTGATCGAGCACCGGGACGGGCGACCCGCGCACGGTCCGCGTTTCCGGGTCGAAGGGCACCGCATAGACGGCGCCGTTGTCGGTGGCGTAGATCAAGTGGCCGGTGGCGACGTACCAGCCGCGGATGGCGCCCGGCACCACGACTGCGATCGTTCCTGTGGCCACATTCAGCGCCGCCAGGTCCCCTGTGCTGCAGGTGCCCTCGCAGCCGGTGAACAGGACCGCCTTGCCGCCGGGGAGCACCGAGGGCCACAGCATCCGGAACTGGCCCCTGGAACCGGCACTGTCCGGCTTGAGGTGTTGCGGCACTCCCCCGGTTCCGCTGACCCGGACGAGGTGCGGGCCGGGGGCGGCCGAGTAGACGATGTAGCCATCGTCGCCCCACGACCCCGAGGCGAAGAAATTGGCAACATCCTCCCCCAGGGTGATCGCGGGGCCGCCGGTCACGGGGACCTTCTTCAGCTTCTCGTCCTCCTCAGTCATGAAGGCGACCCAGAGCCCGTCGGGAGAGAAGAACGGCGCGGTGGCGTCCTCCGTCCCCTGCAGCGGGGTCCCCTCGAGCTGATCGAGGCGCCGGATGTAGAGCCGCCTGGCCCCGCTGCTCGAGTCGAGCCCTCCGTAGACGATCTGGGTGCCGTCCGGCGACAGCGCGAAGGGGGCACCGTCATCGCCCTGGAGGTCCAGCCGGTGGCTTCCGGGGAACCCCAGGGTGAACCGGACGACCTCAGGCGGCGGCTCGCGCCGGCTGAGGAGCAGGCCGATGTTCGTGAGACCGATGCCGCCCAGGAGGGCGGCCAGGGCGGCCCAGACGACCCGCCGCTGCCTCGAGGCGCCGCCGGCCACCAAGGAGCCACCCGTCCCGCCAGTGGTGAAGGCCGGATTCCCCAGCGCCTCCCCAAAGGCCGCCGCGCTCGGGAACCGGTCGGCGGGGAGCTTCTCCAGCGCCTTCGCCACCGCGGCCGCGACGTGGGGCGGCACTGCCTTCCTGAGCTCGGTCACCGGCCGCGGCACGTCGGCGATGATCTTCATGATGATCTGCTGGGCCGAGTTCCCCATGTGGGGGGGCTCCCCGGTCAGCATCTCGTAGAGCACGCTCGCCAGCGAGTAGACGTCCGCGCGCGCGGAGATCTCCTTTTCGGCGGTGGCCTGCTCGGGACTCATGTAGTGGGGCGTGCCCAGACTCAGGCCGGTTTCCGTCATCCGGCCCCCTGCGGCGGCGCTCACGGCCAAGGCAATCCCGAAGTCGGCCACCATCGGCCGGCCGTCGTGCAGCAGGATGTTCTCGGGCTTGATGTCCCGGTGGATCACCCCGTGCCGGTGCGCGTAGTCGAGGGCGTCGGCGACGTCGCGGGCGATCCGGACCGCCTCGTCCACCCCGAACTGGGTTTCGCGGTTGAGCTTGGCCCGGAGTGTCTCGCCCTCGACATAGGGCATGACGTAGAACAGAAAGCCATCGGCGGTGCCGGAGTCGAACAGCGGCAGGATGTGGGGGTGCTGGAGGGCGGCGGTGGTCTTGATCTCGACCACGAACCGCTCGGCGCCCAGCACCGCAGCGAGTTCCGGCTTGAGAACCTTGAGGGCGACCTTGCGGTCGTGCTTGAGGTCTTCCGCCAGGTAGACGGTGGCCATGCCGCCCTGGCCGAGCTCGCGCTCGAGGCGGTATCGGTCGGCGAGGGCAGCCGTCAGGCGGTCCAGGAGATCGGCCAGGTGCAGGTCCGGTTCAGGGGATGTGCAAATGTGACGCGGTCGGACGAGCGCCGCCAGAGTGGCGGGCCCGGGCAACCCTGGCGCACCGGGGCGACAAGCCCGCTGGGCTAGCCAGCCGGGTCCCCTGCGTCCTGAGAAGCGGCCTCCCGCCTTCGCGCCAGAATGGTCGCCACCGCGCGGAGCAGGACCGAGGCTCCCAGCAGGCCGATCGC
>DASWBQ010000063.1:0-5287 GCA_036390535.1 Gemmatimonadales bacterium
CCTTCTCAGCCACGACCACCAAGGCGTCGACCTCCGCCTGGACTGGGCCCGAGAAGTCCTAGAAGCCCCCTCGAGGCGATCTGGCTGACCCACGGCCATCTGGACCACATCCAGGGCGTGGCGGAAGTCCACGCGGCCACCGGGGCGCCGATCTGGCTCCACCCGGGCGACCGGCCCCTCTACGATTCCCTGCCACAGCAGGGGCTGTGGTTCGGGCTGAGGCTCCAGCCACCCCCCGTGCCGCACCATGCGCTGGTTCCGGGCGAGTCGGTCGCCATCGGGCCGCACCGCTTCGAGGTTCGCCACACCCCCGGGCACTCCCCCGGGAGCGTCAGTCTGGTCGCCGACGGGGTGGTGTTCTCCGGCGACGCGCTCTTCGCCGGATCGATCGGTCGCACCGACCTCCCGGGCGGAGACTTCGAGACCCTCATGGCCAGCATCCGGCGGGAGTTGCTGACCCTGCCGGACGAGACGGTGGTGCTGAGCGGCCACGGCCCACCGACCACGGTGGCGGCCGAACGCGCCGGAAACCCGTTCCTCGTTCGGGCCTGACCGGTGCCTCAGGCGGGCGGGGGAGTCATCCCGACCAGCAGGACGGTGCGCTCCAACGCCTCCTCGATGCCGTGGACGACGCCGGCGGGTGCCCAGATCAGGTCGCCGGCCACGGCGACGGGCGTGGTGTCCCCGATCCGCATCCTCGCCTTTCCCTCGAGGACCAGGTAAAATTTCTCGGAGTTCGCGTGGGTGTGCGCGGCCTGCGCCTGCCCCGGCTCGAAGCAGTTCAGCCCCAGGAACAGCCCCGCCCCGCGGACCAGCTCCGCTTTCGTGTAGCGTGCCGGATCGAAGCGCGCCTGGTCGCCGATCCGCAAGATGTTCCCCTCCATCCTCGTTTCTCCGAGTTGATTCCCATGTCTACCCGCGTCGAGAAGGACCCCCTGGGCGAGAAGCAGGTTCCGGCCTCCGCCCTCTACGGCATTCAGACCCTGCGCGCCGTCGAGAACTTCCCCATTTCCGGACTGCGGCCGCTCCCGATCTTCGTGGAGGCGGTGGTCTGGATCAAGCGGTCTGCCGCCCTGGTGCACAAGGGGACCGGCCGCCTCGAGCCGGAGCTCGCCGACGCCATCGTGCGGGCGGCCGATGAGGTGCTGGGCGGACAGCACCGCGATCACTTCGTGGTTGATGTCTACCAGGCCGGAGCCGGCACCAGCCACAACATGAACTGCAACGAGGTGCTCGCCAACCGCGCCAACGAGCTGCTGGGGCAGCCCCGCGGCGGCTACCGGCCGGTCCACCCCAACGACCATGTCAACATGGCGCAGAGCACCAACGACGTCATTCCGACGGCGATGCGGCTCGCCACCCTGGCGACCCTGCCGGCGCTGCTGGCGGCCATCGACGGGCTGGCCCAGGCCTTCCTCCAGAAGGGACAGGCGTTCGACCATGTCATCAAGTCGGGGCGCACGCACCTGCAGGACGCGACCCCGATTCGTCTCGGGCAGGAGTTCACCGCCTACGGCCGCACTCTGACCCGCCACCGCGCCAAGCTGGCCGAGGCGGCGGAATGGCTCAAGGCGATGAACATCGGCGGGACGGCGGTAGGGACCGGCCTCAACGCCGAGGCCGTCTACCCGGACCGGATGGTGGAACAGCTGCGGCAGGTCAGCGGCCTCGACCTCCGCGTCGCCGACGACCGGATCCAGCTGATGCAGTCGATGGGCGACATTGCCACCATGAGCGGGGCGGTGCGGGCGTGCGCGCTCGACCTGAACAAGATCGCCAACGACATCCGCCTGCTGGCGTCGGGGCCTCGGACCGGCCTGGCCGAGATCCTCCTCCCCGCCGTGCAGCCGGGGTCGAGCATCATGCCCGGGAAGGTGAACCCGTCCATCGCCGAGATGGTCAATCAGGTCTGCTACCAGGTCCTCGGTTGCGACACCACCGTGGCGCTGGCCGCCGAAGCGGGCCAACTCGAGCTGAATGTGATGATGCCGGTGATCACCCACAACATCGTCTTCGGGATGCAGATCCTCGCGGCCGCGATCCGGCAGTTCGACACCGAGTGCGTTCGGGGCATCGTGGCGGATGAGGTCCAGTGCGCCCACTGGCTCGAGCGGAGCCCCGCGCTGGTCACCGCCCTGGCGCCGAAGATCGGCTACGCCGAGTCCGCCAAGCTGGCGAAGGAGGCGGTCCAGTCCGGCCTGACCGTGAAGGAGCTGGTGGCGAAAAAGGCCATCCTGCCGCCCGAGGAGCTGAAGGACGTCCTCGACCTCCGGGCCATGACCGAGCTGGGGGTGCCCGGCGGGAAGGGACTCCCGGGCGGCGGGTGAGCCAAGGCGACTTCCGTTACAGGAAGCTCAGGATTCCTTCATGAATTTATCGGAATTCAACCAGTAGATTGCGACCATGCGGGTTACGACGTGGACCGAGTACAGCCTCATCATCGCGCTGCATCTGGCGCGACGGGGGCGAGCCGCATCGGGACCAACGCCCGCGCGCGAACTTGCTGATGCGGAGCGGCTGCCCCCTGATTACGTCGAGCAGATCCTCCTTCGACTCCGGCGCGCCCGTCTGGTCGAGAGCGTCCGGGGTGCCAAGGGCGGTTACCTGCTTGCCCGGGAGCCCGGCACGATCACCGTCCGGGATATCATGACGGCCTCGGAGCGCCAGACCTTCGAGGTCAATTGCTTGACGCATCCGGTCCACCCGGAGCGCTGCGATCCTGCCGGCAGCTGCTCCATCCGCCCCGTCTGGCAATCCCTCCAGAAGCGGATCGACGACCTGCTCGCAGGGGTGACCCTGGCGGACCTGTTGCGCGAGGAAGCCGAGGTGCGAAAGCTCCCGGTGCTCGAACTGGCTGGATAGAGGCGCGCTTCAGGAGGCTCCCGGAGGGCGGCTGGGCATCCAGCCGCCCTTTCTCTATCCTGGTGGCCTCCCTTGCCGCGGTGCCCAGGCCCCGGTTCTTTCCGCCCATGGATCCATCGCCGTTCCCCCCCGAAGACCTGGTGCGCTACGCCCGGCATTTGAGCCTGGCGGAGGTGGGGCTCGAGGGACAGCGGAAACTCCACGCCGCCCGGGTGCTCCTGATCGGGGCCGGGGGTCTCGGCAGCCCGGCGGCGCTGTACCTGGCGGCGGCGGGGGTAGGGACCCTCGGCATCGTCGACGACGACCTGGTGGACCTCACCAACCTGCAGCGTCAGGTCCTGCATGGAATGGCCGGCCTGGGACGCGCCAAGGTCGACTCGGCGGCTGAGCGCCTCGCCGACCTCAACCCGCGCACCCGGATCGAGCGCTATCAGACCCGCCTGACGTCAGGCAATGCGCTCGAGCTGTTTCGCGACTTCGATGTGGTGGTCGACGGCAGCGACAATTTCCCGACCAGGTACCTGGTGAACGATGCGGCCATCCTGACGGGGCGGCCCTCGGTCTACGGCAGCATCCTCCGCTTCGACGGCCAGGTGACCGTGTTCGGCATGGCCGGAGGTCCCTGCTACCGGTGTCTGCACCCCGAGCCGCCGACGGCCGCGCTGATTCCCAGCTGTGCCGAGGCGGGGGTGCTCGGAGTGGTTCCCGGGATCATCGGCTCGCTTCAGGCCCTTGAGACGCTGAAGATCGTGCTCGGGGTGGGGACCACGCTGGCGGGCCGGCTTCTCCACCTCGACGGGCTCGCGATGCGCTGGCGCGAGCTCGCGGTCAGGCGTGATCCCGGGTGCGTCGTCTGCGGCGATCACCGGGTGCAGCCGGAACTGATCGATTACGACTCGTTCTGCGGGCTGGCTCCCGCCGCGCCGACGTCCGCCGAGATCTCGGCCGACGCTCTGGCGGAGCGCCTCAGGCGGAACCAGCCGGTGACCCTCCTGGACGTCCGGGAGCCATGGGAGTGGGAAATCGCCCACATTCCGGGAAGCGTGCTGGCACCCCTGTCATCGCTGGAGGACAGGGTGGGCGAGGTGGCGCGCGGGGCGCTGGTGGTCACGATCTGCCACCACGGGATCCGGTCCCTGCGGGCCCGAGACCTGCTGCTGGCGCGGGGGGTGGAACCGGTGCTCAGCCTGGCCGGCGGAATCGACGGCTGGGCTGCCGCCGTCGATCCGAACCTGGCTCGCTACTAAGACCTCTCGCTGGTGAGACTTAGGGAAGTGCCGAAGGTGGGACTCGAACCCACACGGGCTTGCGCCCACTGCGCCCTGAACGCAGCGCGTCTACCAATTCCACCACTTCGGCAGGGCCGCAAAAGTAGCGGCCGGACCCTCCGCTCGCAAGCGTCGCGTTGCCCGGCTGCCACACCGGGCCTATGTTTTGCTGCGAGATAGACTTATGACAGAGCGACCGGCCGCCACCACCAAGCGCGAGCGCGTGTCGGTGGCCCGGAATCCCAAGGCCGCCCACGACTACCATTTCCTCGAGACCATCGAGGCGGGCCTGGTGCTGCGCGGCACCGAGGTCAAGTCGCTCCGGGCCGGCAAGGCCAGCATCAAGGAGGCCTATGCCACCCTCCGCCATGGGGAACTCTGGCTCGAGGGCATGCACATCACCCCTTACGAGCAGGGCAATCGCTGGAACCACGACCCGGTCCGGACCCGGAAGCTGCTGATCCATCGGCGCGAACTCGAGCGACTGGTCGGCCAGCTCCAGCAGGGTCGGACCCTGGTGCCCCTCGAACTGTACTTCCGGCGTGGCCGGGCCAAAGTGGCGCTGGCGCTGGCGATCGGGAAGAAGGCCCACGATCGTCGCGAAGACCTGAAACGGCGGATCGCTGACCGCGAGATGGCGCGCGCGATGGCCACGCGGGGGCGGGAGTCATGATCGGCCTCTGGCTCTCGGTGCTGCTCCTCGTGCCGCCGCAGGCGGTGACGATCGCGACGCCCTCCGGCGAACGCCGCGTGCCGGTCCGCCTGGAGGAGAGCGGTCCCGTCCTGGCCGCGGGTCCGGTGCTCGCGGCGCTGGGGGGGACTAGTGCCTCCGATGGCGTCTGGGCGGACGTGCGCCTGGGGCCCGCGGCATTCCGGTTCCTGCTCGGGGCGCCGGTCTTCAGCGCCGGGGCGCGCCTCCACCCGCTGGCCGTCCCCGCCTTCGTCCGCCGGGACACCCTGTTCCTGCCGCTCCAGTTCCTCGCCGACGTGCTTCCCCGTCAGCAGGGGCAGCGGTTCCGCTGGGACGCGACCGCGGCGCGCCTGGTGGATCTCGGTGCCCCAGCGACGACGGTCGCGGCGCCTGCACCAGGCACGCCCGCGGCAACGCCGGCCGCCCGCCGGGCGCGCCGGGTCACGATCGATCCGGGCCACGCGGG
>DASWBQ010000064.1:0-1729 GCA_036390535.1 Gemmatimonadales bacterium
GCTCACCAGCTCGACCGGCGCCACGGTCGCCTCCCAGGCGAGAAGCGCCCCCCGCACCGCCTTCACCTGCTCCGCGTACAGCGCCCGGTCCGCCTCGGGCAGCTGGGCGTGCTCCGCCGCCCACGCCTCGACCCCCTTCACCCGGATGTCGGTGGCCATGGCGCCCGGCTCGACTACCACCACGTGGATCCCCCAGGGCGCCAGCTCCATCCGCAGCGAGTCCGACATCGCCTCGAGCGCGAACTTGGACGCGCAGTAGGCCCCGGCGAAGGGGAAGGCGAGCTTGCCGTTGCCGGAGCTGATGTTGACGATCCGGCCCCGGGCCCGCCGCACCAGCGGCAGCAGCGCCTGGGTCAGCGCCTGCACCCCGAAGACGTTGACCCGGAAGACCTCCTCGAACCGCGCCATCGGCTCCTGCTCGAGGGGCCCGAAGCTCCCGATCCCGGCGTTGTTGACCAGGCCCGCCAGCCCGGCGTCGCCCACCAGCTTGCCAATCCGTGCCGCCGCCGCCGAAATGTTGGCCGAGTCGGTCACGTCAAGGATGACCGGGGTGACCGCGGCACCCAGCTCCGCGACCAGGCGCTCGCCGTCGGCCGCGGTCCGCACCCCGGCCAGGACGTGCCAGCCGTTGCCGGCGAGATGCCGCGTCATGTCGAGGCCGAGACCGCGGGAGGAGCCGGTCACCAGGACGGAGCGAATGGGCATGGGGAGAGAGGGAGAGTAGAGAGTAGAGAGCAGAGAGCGGAGGGGCGCTTACCCGGTAACCCCGTTCCGGACGTACAGGTCCAGCATCCGCTCGTCGAAACAGGCGAAGAACACCTCCTGGAGCGACGACGGCTCCATGGTCGCGCTCCGGACCGCGTGCACCGCGACCCCGGCCGCCTCCTCCGGCGGGTAGCCGTAGATGCCGGTGCTGATGGCCGGAAAGGCGATCGTCGCCAGCCCCTGCTCCTTCGCCAGCTGCACCGCCGAGCGGTAGGCGCTGGCCAGCAGCTCCGCCTCGCCCCTTCGTCCGCCCATCCAGCGCGGGCCCACCGCGTGGATCACGTACTTCGCCTTGAGGCCGTACCCCTCGGTGATCCGCGCCTCGCCCGTCGGGCACGGCGCCACCTGCCGGCACGCCTCGGCCAGCGCCGGCCCCGCCGCGCGATGAATCGCCCCGCAGACCCCGCCACCCACCGCCAGCTCGCTGTTGGCGGCGTTGACGATGGCGTCGACGTCGAGGGTGGTGATGTCGGCCAGCACTGCCGTCAGTCGCGTCATGGCGCCCCCGCGGCCAGTTGCTTCGCGTCCCGCATGATTCCCTTGAGCATGCCCCTGAAGACGACGTTATGGAAGGGAACCACACCATACCAGTACAGCAACCCGAACAGCCCACGCGGCTTGAACAGGGCCGTCATGTGGAGCGTGCACCGCTCCAGCCCCGCCGGCTCGATCCGGAATTCGAGCACCGCCTCGCCCGGCAGCTTCATCTCGGCCCGCAGCACCAGGCTCCGGTCGCGTTCGACCCCAACCACCCGCCAGAAATCGAGTGCCTCGCCATAGGCGATGTGGTCGGGATCGCGGCGGCCCCGCCGGAGACCCGGTCCGCCGACGAGGATATCCATCGCGCCCCGGATCCGCCAAAGCCAGTCATGCGCATGCCACCCCCGTCCCCCGCCCAGGCGGCAGACGGCGCGAAACACCGCCGGGGCGGATGCCTCCACCGTCGCCTGCCGGGTGTCGCGGA
>DASWBQ010000065.1:0-2814 GCA_036390535.1 Gemmatimonadales bacterium
AACCGTCGCTGCTCCATCAGGAGAATGGCGAGGTTGTTCTGGGCGGCGTAATCGTCCGGCCAGGTGGCGAGGAGGCGCTGGTAGGCGGCGATCGCCTCCGGCGCCTGGCGGTTGGCCTGGTAATAGAAGCCCTCGGCGAGGGTCGCCTCGCGGGGCGGGAGGCGATCGCGGAGCTCGAAGGCACGGCGGGCGGCGTCGGCCCGGCGCACGGGATCGCGACCCGAGTTTCCGAGGACGACGGCCAGCCGCCGCCAGGCCATCGCGAAGGTCGAGTCGAGCGCGATGGCCTGCTCGTAGAGGCGGATCGACTCGCTGACGCGCCCGGTGTTGACGGCGCGGTCCGCCAGCGAATAGAGACGCAGCGCTTCGAGGGAACCAGTGGTCACCTGGGCCAGCGCATCGCCGCCGCGGATGGTGCGGAGCGACTCGCCGATCCGCTCGCGGAGCCGCCTGGAGAGGTTCTCGACCGCCGGGATGATCCCCGCGGGGTCGCTGGCGATCTCGCGGTCGGCGAGAAGGGTGCCGCCGTCACCGGCCGACAGGAGCCGAACCGAAAGGACGTAGCCGCTTGCCAACGGCGCGATCTCGCCCGCGACCACGGCCGCCGCGCCTTCGCGCTGGGCGAGCTCGAGGGCGACGGTGGCGTCGAGCCCGGAATCGGCGGAGCGCTCCATCCGCACCAGGGCGGCGCTGACCTGGCGGCCATCGAGCAGCCGCACGGTCGCCGACTGGGAGAGGTCGATCCGGAAGGCCTCGGTGATCGAGGCCGCCAGGGTCGAGTCCGAGGTGGAGTTGGCGAAGTCGGCCAGGACCAGCCGGCTCTGCGCCTTGAGCACGCCGGCGGAGACCAGGGTGGCGAAGGGCCCCACGCCAGCGGTGCGGAGTCCCATGAAGGCTGCCGTGCCGGCCGCCAGCCCCATGAAGGCCAGTCCGCCGCCGGCGATGGCGCCCCGCAGGGTCATCAGGTGGCCCACCGGCCCGCCAACCCTCGGGACGGCACGCTCGGCGGTATTGCGGATCTGGTCCCGTTCCCGGTGCGCAGCCACCAGGACGATCGGGAGACCGACGACGAGGAGGATTCCCGCCGCGACCATCACCCAGTCGGGGAGGCCGAGGCGCTGTTCGACCCACCAGGTGGCGGACAGGATCGCAAGCGCGGCGGCGCCGAAGAGCATCGCGACCCGGACCGGGTGCCGGTGGCGGAGCGCCGCGACAGCGCCCGACGACAGGGCGGCGGCGCCGGTGGGGGTGCTGCCGGCGCTGGGCGTCGTCGCGGCGTCGAACGGGGGCAGGAGTTCGCGGGCCTGCTGCCACCGGTCGGCAGGCCGCTTCTCGAGGCAGCGCATCACCGCCACTTCGAGGGACGGCGGGACCGCCGGGCGCAGGGTGCCCAGCCGCTCGGGGACCCGGGTGACGTGCGCCGCGAGCAGGGCCTGGGGGTTGGTGGCGACGAAGGGAGGCTGGCCCGAGAGCATTTCGTAGGCCATCACCCCGAGGGCGTAGAGGTCGGCGCGGTGGTCCACGCCGGGGTCACCCGAGGCCTGCTCGGGGCTCATGTAGGCCGGGGTACCGAGGGCGAGCCCGAGCGAGGTGACCGAGGG
Organism: Gemmatimonadales bacterium; assembly: GCA_036390535.1. GTDB lineage: Bacteria > Gemmatimonadota > Gemmatimonadetes > Gemmatimonadales > GWC2-71-9 > SZUA-320. The sequence continues at coordinate 1,602 of DASWBQ010000065.1, forward strand.
GCCGCCGACCGAGGCGCTGACGGCCTTGGCGATCCCGAAATCGGTGACCAGGGCGTGCCCGCTGCTGATCATCACGTTGCCGGGCTTGATGTCTCGGTGGACGATCCCGCGCTCGTGGGCGTAGGCGAGGGCGTCGGCGACCTCGCGCAGCAGCCGGGCCGCCTCGGTGACCGGCAGCTCGCCGTCGCGGGCCAGCCTGGTCCGGAGCGACTCCCCTTCGACGAAGGGCATCACGTAGTAGAGGAGGTCGCCGGCCGAGCCGGCGGTCAGGAGCGGGACGATGTTGGGGTGCTGGAGGGTGGCGGCGAGCTGGACCTCCCGCCGGAACCGGTCCTGGTTGACCCCGGCCCCCATTTCGGGGGGGAGGACCTTGATGACGACCCGGCGGCCGAGGGCCGGCTCTTCGGCGAGGAAGACCCGGCTCATGCCCCCGCCACCGAGCTCGTGCTCGATGCGGTAGGTCGGGGCGAGGGTGGCGGTCAGCCGGGCAGCGAGATCGGGCATCTAAGACCTTGACGTATAGACGAGCGCAGGGGTTGCAAGATAGACTCGGCAGGGTGGCAGGGTGGCAGGGTGGCAGGGTGGCAGGGTGGCAGGGTGGCAGGGCGGCAGGGCGGCAGGGCGGCAGGGCGCAGCGAAGCCGCACGAGCCGGGATGGGCCCCTTCGCTGCGCTCAGGGTGACCGGCAGCCGGGTGCCGCCCTCTCCCGTCAGTACCTGAGCGTGTACTGGACCTTGAGCCGCAAGTCGTTGGACTTGAACTGCATGGAGCCGGTCTCGGGGTCGCTGGCGTTGTGGTTGTAGACCAGGAAGACGTCGCCCAAGGGCGAGAAGCTCCAGCGGAGCCGGGTGTTGGTGCCGAGGTCGCGGGACTCGGTGTCGTACTGCCAGTAGGTGCTGAATTGCAGGGCCGTGGAGATGTTCACCCGGGCCCGGGAGCCGACCAGGGTCTGGGTGAAGTCCCCCTGGGGCAGCTCGCCGATGTTGTGCTCGGCCTCGAACGAGAGGTTGAAGCTGGCCGATGGCCGCCAGACCCCGCCGATCTCGATCTGGTGGAGGGTGCCGTCGTAGAAACCGCCAAGGGACCAGTTGGCGTCGATCCCGAAGCGCCGGGCGGAGGCGGTCTCGACCTCGATCCGCGCCCGGGTGAAGCCGTAGCTGCCGGGCGGGATCACGATGCCGTCGGCCACCTCGAACTCCTCGACGAGCCGTTC
>DASWBQ010000066.1:0-17451 GCA_036390535.1 Gemmatimonadales bacterium
GTACCGCTCCCAGAAGGCGTTGTTCATCGCCAGCACGATCGCGTTGTGGCGGAGGATCAGCACGCTGTTGATGGCCGCTTCTTCCATCCCGAAGACCTGGGCGTACTGGCGCCGCCAGACGATCGCCCGCCAGACGCCGTAGCCATCCTCGATCTCCGGGACATCCATCACCGCGCGGCGCTTGGCCCGGAGCCTGGTCGTCCACGACATGTCCCAATGGCTCGCGGCCTGGGCGGCCATCGTCCTGGGGTCGGCCAGTTCCATCGCCGCCAGGCCCGCGGCGCCGGCGGCCAGCGATTCCAGGAAAGTCCGTCGTCCCGTGGTCATCTGTCCTCCTCGGATTGGGGGATGTCTCTGGGGGAAGGTGCGGTGCGGTGAGTCGCTGCGCCGACCGGCGCGAACAGCCTCGTCAGTTCGGTGTGGAGGGCGGTGGCGAGGTCGGTCCGTGACGTCCCGCTCACCGGGGCCTCGCCATAGACGATCTCGGCGTGAATGCGGGGCAGGGCCGCGAGGCCCAGGAAGTGCGGCAGGATCGGGGTCGCGTCGCCCCACCAGCAGACCGTCTCGGAGGCGGGGCGGTCGCCCTCCTCGGTGGCGTACCGCACGGTGGCCACGTGGACCGGGTGGCCGGAACGTGCCGCCCATTCCAGCAGGGCGGCCCGGAGCGGGAGGATGCCATCTCCCCGTGAGGAGGTGCCCTCGGGGAACAGGAGTACCCCGGCCCCGGCCGCGATGGCGCCGTCGATTTCGGCCAGCACCCGGACGGCATCGCGCCGCCGGCCCCGATCGATGAAGATGGTGCCGGTGACCCGCGAGAGATGCCCGAGCAGCGGCCAGCCGGCGAGGTCGTGCTTGGAGACGAAGACGGCCCCGAGTTCCGCGCCGAGGACGAGGATGTCGAGATAGCTCAGGTGGTTGGAGACGAGAAAGTACGGCGGCACCGGCGGGGCGCCACGGCGGGTCCTCCGGACTCCCAGCACCCGGAGCAGGCCCCGCGTCCAGAGCCGCTGGGCCCAGGCGTTCACGCGGCGCCGGGCCGGGGGCGACCCTCGGGTCACCAGGGCCGGGACGAGGAACAGCCCGTAGGAGACCCCGGTCCAGGCGAGCACCCCGCCGAGCCGGAGGGCGACCCGGGCGTGCTCGACCAGCCCGCGGGGTCGGTGGATCCGCTGGTCGGTCGGGACCAGGGAACTGATCGTGGTCACCCTCAGAACATCTGTCTCGGGCGGCCGCCGCGCAACCGATGGGAACCGGCCGTGCGGCCAGGGCGTTTCTCCCTGACGGCGGCACGGTCGGGAACGATGCGGCGTCGGGTTGCGCCGCGGGCCCGGGACGGCATACTCTCCCGGCATCACCACGGAGACACCCGATGGCCGCCGCTGAGGGCCAGGACACTGCGCCGCCATTCGAAACCACCCTGGCGGGGGTGCTCGACGGCGCCTATGCCACGGCTTATCGGCTGACCGGCAATGCGGCGGACGCCGAGGACCTGGTTCAGGACGCGGCCCTGCTGGCGTTCAGAGGCTACGGGGGATTCCGGGCCGGATCCAACTTCAGGGCCTGGTTCTACCGCATTCTCCTGAACCGGTTCTACAGCGACTACCGGCGGCGCCGGCGGCGGGGCGTTACGGTCGACCTGGAGGGGCTTCCCGAGGCCCACCTCCACGAGCGGGCCGAAGCTCACGGGCTGGCCGGCGGGCAGGATGTGGTCGGCAGGATGGTGGCAGAGCTCGACGCGACGACCATCGGTGAGGCGTTGGACGCCTTGCCGGACGGCTTCCGCGAAGTCGCCGCGCTGTACTTCCAGCAGGATCTGCCCTATCAGGAGATCGCCGAGATGCTCGAGATCCCGATCGGAACCGTGCGGTCCCGGCTGCACCGGGCCAGGGGATTGCTGCAGCGCCACCTCTGGGACCTCGCCGTGGAGCGGGGCATTGTGCCGGCGGCAGGAGGAGCCTGAGCATGGAGTCACCAGCCACCATGAATTGCCGGGAGGCAGTCCGCCGGCTCGACGATTACGTCGATCGCGAGCTGGGTCGGGAGGAACTGGTCCAGGTCCAGGCACACCTCGAGTGCTGCACCCACTGCGCCGGGGTCTACGCCCTCGAAGCCGGTGCCCTCGCCGAGCTGAAGTCGAAGTTGCGGCGGATTTCGGCTCCTCCGGACCTCCTCAGCCGCATCCTGGCCCGGCTCGAACGCGAGCCGGGCCGGCCCTCAGGCACCGCATGACGGAGGGGCTTCCCGCCCCGGCAGGCCGGTGGCGGGCGCTCGACGCCTTCCGCGGGCTCAGCGTGGCAGGGATGCTCCTGGTGAACAACCCCGGGAGCTGGTCCCATGTCTATCCGCCGCTGCGCCACGCCGAGTGGCACGGCTGGACCCCGACCGATCTCGTCTTCCCCTTCTTCCTCTTCGCGGTCGGCGTGTCGATGACGCTGTCGCTGGGCCGCCAGCTCGAGGCCGGGGCGGACCGCGGCCACCTCTGGCGCCGCGCCCTGCGCCGGGGCCTGGTGATCGTCCTCTTCGGACTCCTGCTCGGCGGGTTCCCCCGCTTCGACCTCGCCGTCATGCGTTTCCCCGGGGTGCTGCAGCGGATCGGGGTCGTCTACCTGCTGGCCGTGACGGCGTGGCTCTGGCTCCGGCCGGCAGGCCAGCGGCGCCTGGCGGCAGGCCTGCTGCTCGGCTACTGGGCCGCCATGATGCTGGTTCCTGTGCCCGGGGTGGGGGCGGGATCCCTGACCGTCGAGGCGAACCTGGCCCAGTATCTCGACAACCTCCTCCTGCACGGGCACACCTGGAGACCGACCTGGGACCCCGAGGGAATCCTCTCGACCTTCCCGGCGGTAGTCACCTGCCTCTGTGGCGCCTTCGCCGGGGACTGGATGCGGTCCGGCGGGGATGCCCGCGACCGGGCGCTCGGTCTCTTCGTCGCCTCGTGCGCTGCCTGCCTGGCGGGCTGGGTCTGGAGCGCCTGGTTCCCCATCAACAAGGGGCTGTGGACCAGCTCGTACGTCCTGCTGACCGCCGGCCTGGCCGGGCTGGTGCTGACCTGGCTGTGGGCCGTGATCGACTGGGGGGGACGCGATCGGTGGGCGTGGCCACTCTATGTCTTCGGCTCGAACGCCCTCCTGGCTTTTCTCGGGACCGGGCTCATGGCCAAGAGCCTGATCCTCATCAAGGTCGCCGGAGCGGACGGCGGCCCGGTGTCGCTGCAGCGCTGGATCTATGACCGCGGGTTCGCCTCGTGGGCGGGACCGCTGAACGGGTCCCTCGCCTATGCCGTTGCCTTCGTCCTGCTCTGGCTGGTGATTCTCTGGCTGCCGTATCAGAAGCGGCTCTTCCTCAAGGTGTAGCCATGCCCTCTGCGTTCGGACGTCCCACCGCTCTGCTGCTTGCCTTGGGCCTGCTCGTTCCGGCGACCGGCCGGGCCCAGTCGCTGCCGTCGATTCCGGACAAGACCCGGGGGATGCAGCGCATGGACGGGTTCGTCCCCCTCTACTGGGATGGGGCCTCGGGGAAGCTCTATTTCGAGGTACCCCGACCGGGCGAGGACCTGCTCTACGTGGTCTCGCTCCCGGTCGGGCTCGGCTCGAACGACATCGGGTTGGACCGGGGCCAGCTCGGGAGTGAACGGGTGGTGCGGTTCGAACGGGTCGGGCCGAAGCTGCTGCTGGTGCAGCCCAACCTCCGGTACCGGGCGGAGTCGACGTCCAATCCGGCCGAGCAGCGCGCCATCGCCGAATCGTTCGCCTCGTCGACCCTCTGGGGGTTCCGGATCGAGGCGGAGTCCGAGGGACGGGTGCTGGTGGACGCGACCGACTTCGCGGTCCGGGACGTCCATGGGGTCGTGCCTGCCCTGACCCGGTCGCGGCAGGGGACCTGGCGGCTCGACGCTTCCCGGAGCACGGTCCACCTTCCCAGGACCCGCGCCTTTCCGAAGAACACCGAGATCGAGGTGTCGCTGACGTTCACGGGGGAGAACCCCGGGGCCTGGGTGCGGGAGGTGGCACCGTCCGCCGACGCCATCACCGTCCACGAGCGGCATTCCTTCGTCGAGCTGCCGGGCCCGGGATTCACGCCCCGGCCGTTCGACCCCCGCGCCGGTTTCTTCGACTTCAGCTACTTCGACTATTCGGCGCCGTTTCCCGAAGCCGTGATCCGGCGCTACGCGCCGCGCCATCGCCTCGAGAAGCGGGATCCGGCGGCGGCGATGAGCGATCCGGTCAAGCCGATCATCTACTATCTCGACCCCGGAGTGCCGGAGCCGGTCCGGACCGCGCTGCTCGACGGTGCGCGGTGGTGGAACCAGGCCTTCGAGGCGGCCGGCTACCGGAACGCCTTCCGGGTCGAGGTCCTACCTGACAGCGCCGATCCGCTCGACATCCGCTACAACGTCATCAACTGGGTCCACCGGGCGACCCGTGGCTGGAGCTACGGCTCGAGCGTGACCGATCCGCGGACTGGCGAGATCATCAAGGGCCACGTCACCCTGGGCTCCCTCCGGATTCGCCAGGACTACCTTCTCGCCGAGGGACTGCTGCTCCCCTATCGGCAGGGTGACGAGCGGGCGCCGGAGGCCGAGGCAATGGCCCTGGCGCGGATCCGCCAGCTGTCCGCCCACGAGGTGGGCCACACCATCGGCCTCGGCCACAACTACGTCTCGAGCACCCAGGGGCGGGCCTCGGTGATGGATTATCCTCATCCGGTGGCAAAGTTGCGGGCGGATGGGACCGTGGACCTCTCGGACGCCTACGCCGAAGGGATCGGGGCGTGGGACAAGGTGTCGGTGACCTGGGGTTACCAGGACTTCCCACCCGGGACCGACGAGGCCGCCGCCCTTGACGCGATCCTGGCGCGTGGCCGGGCGGCGGGGCTGACCTATCTCACCGACCAGGATGCCCGGCCCACCGGCAGCGCCCACCCGACCACGCACCTCTGGGACAACGGCACCGATGCCGGCGCGGAACTGCTGCGGATGCTGCAGGTGCGCCGGACGGTGCTGGACCGCTTCGGCGAGGCGGCGGTGCGGCGGGGGATGCCGCTGGCCACCCTTGAGGAGGCCCTGGTGCCCCTCTACCTCCACCACCGCTATCAGGTCGAGGCCGCGGTGAAGGTGATCGGCGGCCAGACCTATACGTACGCCCTCCGGGGCGATGGCCAGGTGCCGGTTCAGCCGGTGCCGGCGGCGGCTCAGCTGGCTGCGCTCGATGCCGTGCTCCGCACCCTGGAGCCGGCCACGCTCGCGATGCCGCGCGCGGTGCTGGGACTGCTGCCTCCCCGGCCGGCCGGGATCGACCGGACCCGTGAGCTGTTCGACCGGCAGACCGGGGTAGTGTTCGACGCGATCTCGCCGGCGGCTGGAGCGGCGGACCTGGTGCTTTCGCTGCTCTTCGACCCGCAGCGGGCGGCGCGGCTGGTGCAGCAGCACGCCCTCGATCCGGCGCAGCCGTCACTCGAGGCGGTAATCGACCGGGTGCTCTCGGCGGTCCTCACGCCGTCGACCGATGCCTACCATGCCGAGCTGGGGCGGGCCGTCCAACGGGTGGCGATCGAGCGATTGATGGGGTTGGCCGCCGACGCTGGCATGCCACAGGTGCGGGCCGTCGCCGTGCTCAAGCTGGCGGAACTGCGGGGCCGGCTCACCGCGGCGTCGACGGACACCGCGGCGCGGGCTCATCGGATGCTCCTCGCGATGGACATCTCCCGGTTCCTCGATCGCGCCTACGATCCCGCGAGCCGTCCCCGGCCGCCGCAGAACCCGCCCGGCAGCCCGATCGGCGAATTTCCGCCGCTTGAGCGCTGACCCACCTTGACTCCGGAGTCCACCATGCGCCGACTGTTTCTTTTCCTCTCCCTCCTCACGGCGGTCCCGCTGGCCGCCCAGCAGGCGGCCCCCCCGCCGGCCCGTCCTGAAGACGTCTCCTCGGTGGACGCAATCATGCGCGCCGTCTACGACGTGATCTCCGGCCCGGCAGGCCAGAAGCGGGACTGGGACCGGATGCGGTCCCTCTTCCTCCCTGGTGCCAGGCTGATTCCCACAGGCAAGTCCCCCGACGGCAAGCACGCCGCCCGGGTCTGGACCGTCGAGGAGTACATCGCCAACGCCGGGCCCCGGCTGGAGGAGATGGGGTTCTTCGAGCGGGAGATCGGCCGGGTCCAGGAGCAATACGGCAACATCGTCCACCTGATGAGCGCCTACGACTCGAAGCGGAAAGCCGAGGACGCCCAGCCGTTCGCCCGCGGCGTCAACAGCTTCCAGCTCCTCAACGACGGCAGTCGCTGGTGGGTGGTCACGATCTACTGGCAAGGGGAGACACCGGACACGCCGATTCCCGCCCGGTTGCTGGCACCGCGGCCGTGACCGCCAATCCGCTCCAGCCGTTCCTGCGCGCGGCCGGCGTCGTCCTGCTGGACGGAGGCTTGGCGACGGAACTGGAGCGCAGGGGTGCCGACCTGCATGGCCACCTCTGGTCCGCGCGCCTGCTCGTGGACCAGCCGGACCTCCTCCGCCAGGTCCATCTGGGGTACTTCACCGCAGGCGCGGACGTGGCCATCACCGCCAGCTACCAGGCCAGCATCGGGGGTCTCCTGCAACGGGGGGTCAGCGAACCTGAGGGCCGGGCGGCGATCCGCCGCAGCGTCCAGATGGCCGCCGAGGCCCGCGAACAGTTCCTTGAGCCGGGCCTGCCGCCTGGCCGGCGGCCTCCGCTCGTCGCAGGGTCCATCGGCCCATTCGGCGCGGCCCGCGCCGATGGGTCCGAGTACTCAGGGCACTACGGCGTCAGCCGCCAGGCCCTCGCCGACTTCCACGGACCCCGCCTCGAGGAACTGATCCGGGCCGGGGCGGACCTTCTCGCCATCGAGACGATTCCCTCTCCCGAAGAGGCCGAGGTCGTAGTGCAGCTGCTGCGGGCGTGGCCGGCGGTCGGGGCGTGGGTCAGTTTCTCCTGCCGGGACGCGGCCCACGTGTGCGAGGGCGAGCCGATCGAAGCGGCCGTGGCGCCGATCGTGGGCCACCCGCAGGTCCTCGCCGTCGGCGTCAACTGCACCCCGCCCGAGTTCATCGAGCCGCTGCTGCACCGGCTCCGGCGGGTGACCGACAAGCCGCTGGTGGCCTACCCGAACAGCGGGGAAGCATGGGACGCGACCCGGCGCTGCTGGGTCGGTGCCGGCGGCTTTGATCCTGCGGTCGAGGGGCCGCGCTGGTACGCGGCCGGCGCGCGGCTGATCGGCGGCTGTTGCCGGACCACGCCGGAGACCATCCGGTCGCTGCGCGCGGCCCTGGCTCCGCCTGTGGCGGAGAGACTCCAGTGACGATCCGCTGCGACGTCGCGATCGCCGGCCTGGGCGCCATGGGGAGTGCCGCGGCCTGGCAGCTGACCCTCCGTGGCCAGCGGGTGATCGGCTTCGACCGGTTCCGGCCGCCGCACGCGATGGGCAGTTCCACCGGAAAGAGCCGGATCATCCGGGAGGCCTACTTCGAGAATCCCGGCTACGTGCCGCTGGTGCGCCGCGCCTACGAACTGTGGGCGGACCTCGAACAGGACAGCGGCCGCGAGCTGCTGCGGCCAACCGGGGGGCTCGTGATCGGCCCGGAGGACGGCAGTCTCGTCCCCGGGGCGCTGGCCAGCGCGCGCCTCCATGGGGTCAGGCACGAGCTGCTCGATGCCGGCGCCATCAGGGCCAGGTATCCGGCCTTCCGGCCGGACGCCACCCTGGCGGGGTTGCTCGAACTGCGGGCCGGTGTCCTGATGCCGGAGGACTGCATCGGCGCGATGCTGGGACAAGCCGGTCAGGCCGGGGCCGAGCTGCGGTTCGAGGAGCCGGTTCTGGGGTGGGAGCCCGACGGTGACGGGGTCCGCGTCACCACCGGGGTGAGGACGGTGCTCGCCTCCAGGCTGATCCTCTCCGCCGGTGCCTGGATGGAGGCGTCGCTTACCAGGCGCACGCTCCCCCTGACGGTGGCGCGGCAGGTGATGTTCTGGGTCCGGCCCGGCGGCGACCCGGGGCTGTTCGATCCCGGGCGGTTCCCGATCTGGCTCTGGGAAACGAACGAGGGGCCGACATGGTACGGCTTTCCGGACCTGGGCGACGGACCCAAGGTCGCGCGCCATCACGGTGGCCAGGTCACGACCGCGGACCACGTCGAGCGCGGCATCGACCCGGAGGAATCGGGGCCGGTGCGGGCGTTCCTTGCCAAGGCCATCCCCCTTCTGGATGGCCCGGTCACCGATGCCCGGGTCTGCATGTACACCAACACCCCGGACGAGGATTTCGTGCTGGACCGCCATCCCGATCATCCGGCGGTCCTCATCGCCAGTCCCTGCTCGGGGCATGGATTCAAGTTCGCGCCGACGGTCGGGGAGATCCTCGCCGACCTCGCGATGGACCGCACCCCGCGATTCGATCTCACGCCCTTCTCCAGCAGCCGGTTCACCCCTGCCTGACCAGGAGCTGTCGCATGCGCCTCACCGCCCTCCTCGCCTCGATCACCCTGGCCGCAACGGCCACCGCCTCGGCGCAGCGGCCGCTGAAGGTCCACATCTCCGTCGACATGGAAGGCATCGCCGGCGTCGTCACGGCCGAGCAGCTGGGCCCCACGGGGTTCGAATACCAGCGGGCCCGCGAGTTCATGACGGGGGAACTGCTGGCGGCCATCGAGGGTGCCCGGGAAGCCGGGGCCACGGAGATCCTGGTCGCCGATTCGCATGGGAACGCCCAGAACCTCCTGATCGACCGCCTCCCCGCGGACGTCATGGTGGTGCGCAGCTGGCCCCGGTCTCTGGGCATGATGGCTGGACTCGACGCCTCCTTCCAGGCGGCCCTCTTCATCGGCTACCACAGCGGGACCAGCGCTCTCGAGGGCGTCCGGGCGCACACCATGTCCAGCGCGAACTATGCCGGGCTCAAACTGAACGGCCGGGAGGTGCCCGAGGGAGGTTGGAACGCGGCCATCGCCGGGCACTTCGGCGTGCCGGTGGTGTTCGTCTCCGGAGACAGTGCCGCGACCACGGAGTTGCGGGGCCTCCTGGGCGATGTCGAAGCGGTGACGGTGAAGCGGGCTCTCTCGTTCCACTCCGCGGTGACCATGACACCCGCCGCATCGCAGGCCGCCATCAGGGCCGGTGTGCGCCGGGCCTTGGGCCGGCTGCAGGCGTTCCGGCCGTGGCCGGTCCCTGGCCCGGTGACGGTCGACCTGACCTTCAAGAACTACCAGCCCGCCCAGCTCCTGGCGTTCCTCCCGATGTTCACGCGGACCAGCTCGCACGCGGTCCGCTTCCAGGCCCGGGACATGGTCGAGGCGTCCAACGTGCTCGAGTTCCTCGGCCGGTACGAGGCCGGGCTGTCGCCATGAGCCGGGTGTTGGTGACCGGGGGCGGCTCCGGCATCGGGCTGGCCATCGCCACGGCATTTCTCCGGGATGGCGCCGCGGTCCTCGTCGGTGACCTGGACCCGGCCGCGTTGGCCGCCGCTGCTGCGGCGTCACCCGGGCTGCACGGAGTCGTGGCCGACATGGGAGACCCGGCCTCCGCGGAAGGCCTCGTCCGCCAGGCGATCGCGCGGCTCGGCGGCCTGGATGTGCTGGTGAACAACTGCGGGATCGCGGGGCCGCGCGGCGCCATCGAGGAGCTGGCGGTCGAGGAATGGGATCGCACCATCCGGGTCAACCTCAGCGGCATGTTCTACGCGCTCCGTGCCGCGCTGCCGGTGCTCAAGGCCCAGCGGTCCGGCTGCGTCATCAACATCTCCACCACCTCGGCGCGCACCGGACTGCCCCGACGGCTGCCCTATGTCGCGTCCAAGGCCGGCGTGCTCGGCCTCACCAGGAACGTGGCTCGCGAGGTTGGGCCGTGGAACATCCGGTGCAACGCCATCCTGCCGGGCATCATCGACAACCCGCGGGGTCGCCGGATCGTGGCCCAGGTGGCGGCCGAGAAGGGGGTGGCGCCGGACGCGATGGCAGCGGAATTTCTCCGGTTCACGTCGATGCGGAGCTGGATCCAGCCGGAGGAGGTGGCCGATCTGGCCGTCTTCCTGGCCTCCCCCGCCGCGGCGCACATCAGCGGACAGTTGATCGGCGTCTGCGGCAACGCCGAGTGGGAGGAATAGATGGCCTCGAAGGCATTCCGGTCGCGGGTGGTCTCGGTGATCGGCACTGGGGTGATCGGGCGCTCCTGGATGCGGGTCTTTGCCCGCGCCGGCCTGGAGACCCGGATCTGGGATCGCGATCCCGCCCGGATCGATCAGGCCTGGGAGTGGTACAAGGCCGACCTGCGGCGGCTGCGCAAGGAACTGGGTCTGGCCAAGGCCGAGACCCGCGAGGAGCGCCGGAGCGTGGTGCGCTGTGCCACGCTCGAGGAGGCCTTGGCGGGGGCGCGCTACGTCCAGGAGAGCGGGCCCGAGGACCTCGACGCGAAGCGGGAGCTGTTCGCCCAGCTCGACGCCGCCGCGCCTCCGGCGGCGATTCTCGCCAGCAGCACCTCGGCGCTCGACCTGGGCGCGATCGTTGAGGGAATCGCCGGGGCCCACCGCTGCGTCGTGGCGCACCCGGTCAACCCGCCCCACGTGGTTCCGGTGGTCGAGGTCCTCGGCGGGCCCGCCACAGACCCCGCCACCGTCCGCCGGACCCTCCGGTTCCTGGCGCGGGTGGGACAGGTGCCGGTGCTGCTGCGCCGGTACGCACCCGGCTTCCTCCTCAACCGGATGCAGGCGGCCCTGGTCCGGGAGGCAGTCAACCTGGTGCGCGATGGCGTCGCCAGCGTCGAGGCGGTGGACGCGGTCGTCCGTGAGGGCCTCGGGCTGCGGTGGGCGCTGATGGGCCCCTTCGGCGTCGCCAACACCAACGCTGACGGAGGGATCCGGGAGTACTTCACCCGGTACGGCGCGTCCTACGAGTCTCTCTGGGCCGACCTCGCCACCGATACGGCCCTTACCCCCGAACTGATCGAGCGGCTGGGCACGGGCACCGACCTGATGACCCGCCGAACCAGCCGCGAGGTGCAGCGGCAGTGGCGGGATGACGGCGTCGCCCGCCTCCGGCGTCTCAAGGAAAGTCACCCACTCACGCCGCCCGGCGACGAGTGATTGCGAGGAACAGAGCCATGGGCACCCAGTTCGAGCACCTCTGGCGCTACGCCGATACCTACCAGTACCTCGAGCGGGTGGGGAAGATGCCCCCCGTGATCGTCTGCTGCTCCTGCAACGGGGGGGTCCAGGGGAAGGAGGCCAATCCCAACCTCCCCGAAACGGCGGACGAGATCGCCGACGCGGTCTGTGGCGCCTGGAGGGCGGGGGCGAGCATGGTGCACGTGCATGCCCGCGACCCCGGCGACTTCACCCGCCCGGCGACGACCACCGAGGTATGGCTCGAGGTCAACCGGAAGATCCGGGAGCGGTGTCCCGACATCATCATCAACAACACCACCGGCGGCGGCCCGGGGATGACGATGGAGGAGCGGCTGCGATGCCTGCCGGCGCGGCCGGAGGTGGCCTCACTGAACCTGACGCCCGACATGAGCAAATTCCGGATCGCCGCCCGGACGCCTCCCTTGCCGTTTCCTCGCCCGGAGCAGGTCTACGACGACTGCATCCCCTTCACCTATGGACTGGTCGCGGGGTTCGCGACCGAGATGAAGCGGTGGGGCGTGAAGCCCGAAATGGAGACCTACCACTCCGGCGGGCCCTGGGTGATGCACGACCTGATCCGGCAGGGGCTGGTCGAGGCCCCCTACTGGGTCCAGACCGTGATGGGCTACCAGACCTCGAGCTACCCGACCTTCGCCAACGTCCTGTCGCTGGTCAGCGAACTTCCGGAGGGGAGTCTCTGGCTGGCCTCCGGCATCGGGCCGCATCAGCTGCCGATGACCACCTTCGCGCTCCTGCTCGGCGGCCACGTCCGGGTCGGGCTCGAGGACAACGTGTACTACCGACGGGGCGAGAAAGCGGTCTCCAACGCCCAGCTGGTGGAGCGCACCGTCCGGATCGCCCACGAGCTCAACCGCGAGGTGGCGACTCCGGCCGAGGCGCGCCGGATGCTCGGGCTCTCGGAGACCCCGACCTCCTACAGCTGAGGGCTCACTCCCCCAGGAGCTGGCGGCGCCGTTCCGTCTCGGGGATGGCGGAGCGCATCCGGGCGCTGAGCCGCCAGGTGGCGATCCCGGCGACGGTCCAGAGGCCCAGCACCAGCCATTCCCCCGGCAGCCCGCCCCCGCCTGCGGCGAGCGGCCCGTAGAGGGCGGCACCGACGAGGCCGAGACTGCCCAGGGTGGCCGCCGGCGCGATCAGGCCGCCCAGCGGGATCCGGTAGGGCCGCGGGCGACTGGCGTCGGTCCGCCGCAGCCGCAGCACGGCAGCGCTGGTGGCGAAGTAGGCCAGCGCCAGGCAGGCCGCCCCGACCGCCACGATCGGACCGATGCCCTCGCGGCCGGCCAGGAGCCCGGCCGACGCGAGCGCCACCACCGCAGCGAGGGAGTGATCGGTCGCCCCGGTTCGGGGGTGGGTCGAACCGAACCAGGCCGGCGCCATCCCGGCCCTCCCCATCGCGAACAGCACCCGGGTGGCGCAGAGCAGCACCGAGTTGCCCACCGTCGCCACGCCGAACAGCCCGGTCACCAGGACCAGTCGCTCCAGCAGGGTCGAGCCGAACGCGACCCGGAAGGCCGACGCCGCGGGCAGGTCCAGCGCCACCAGCTCGCGCCACGGCATGCTCATCGAGGCGGAGAGGATCGCCAGACAATAGAAAGCGGCCGCCGCCAGGATGGTCGCCACCGTCACCAGGCCGACCAGGCGCAGCGGGGTCTCAGGTGACCGCTCTTCCATCGTCTGGGGAATGATGTTGAACCCGCCGAAGAACCACGGCACGATGGCGAGCGTCGCCAGGATGCTGCCCGTCGGCGTCCGCCCGCCGGCGTCCTGGAACAGCGGCGTGAGGTTCGCCGTGCTGCCGCCGACCAGCCCCGCGCCCAGGAACACCAGCGCGATCGCGATCTTGCCGTAGGTGAACACGTCCTGGAACCGCCCGGCCGAGCGGATTCCCCGGAGGTTGATGACCGCGAACACCGCCAGCGTGGCGGCCGCCACGGCCAGGCTTCCGGCCCGGACCGTCCCGCCCCCGATGGTGTACAGGACCGGGCCCTGCAGCCCGGGAACCATCACGTCCACGATCCACGCCATCGAGAGGCAGATGTACGAGGTGGCACTGATGAACATGAGCAGCAGGGCCCACCCGATGGCGAACCCCGCCGGCGGGCCGAAGGCGGCGTAGCCGTAGGCCATTTCTCCGCCGGAGACCGGATACATGCTGCCGGCCTCGGCGTAGCAGAGCCCGATCAGTCCCATCATCGCCCCGCCGAGGGCGAACCCGATGATGGCGCCGAGTGGGCCGCCTGCCTCGAGCCACTGGCCCAGAAGTACGATCCACCCCACGCCGACGATGCCCCCGAAGGACAGGCTGAAGTACTGGGCAAGGCCCAGCGACCGGCGGAGACCGTCGTGGCTCATCGTCCCTCGGGCTGTGGCATGGACGCTTGAGGCTACCCGGCCCCGGCGGGGCTGGCAAGCGGGGCCGTATATTTCGCCCATGGCGATTGTTCCCTCGGTGCTCGGCGACGCGATCGATTACGCCGGGCTGTTCCCGCCTGCCCAGCGCACCATGGCCGATGCGGTCCGCGAATACGGGGACCTGCGTGGCAGTGCCGAGGCGTGGGCCTTGGGCCGGTTCGTGGTCCCGTCGACCCGGCTCGACGAGTTCGCCACCGCCCTCCTGGCGCTGCCGGCCTCGGGTCATCCCTGGCTGGTCTCGGTGACCTGCGGGGGTGACCTGGTCGCCGACCTGAGCCGCGTGGCGAGCCTTCCGTCGTCCTTGCCGGTCGCGCGCGCCCGGGTCGACACGGTCGAGTTCCGCACGCCCACGGTCGACGCCCTGTTGGACGCGCTGCAGGCCGTCCCGGCGACCCTCAACCGGTTCGCCGAGATCCCGCTCGCTCCAGACCCGGTGCCGTTCGTCTCGGTGCTGAAGCTCCGGAGGGCGGCCGCCAAGTTTCGGACCGGAGGCGTCGTCCCCGAGGCGATTCCGGACGCCGAGCTGCTGCTGCAGGCGCTCGACGCGGTCGTCCGGGCCGGGGTTCCCTTCAAGTGCACCGCGGGCCTGCATCATCCCGTGCGGGGTGCCTACCCGCTGACCTACGCGCCGGACGGCCCGGTCGCCGTGATGCACGGCTTCGTGAACGTGACCCTCGCCGCGGCCGCTCTGCACCAGGGAGAGGGGCGCGACGCCGCGCGGGGGATCCTGCTCGAGACCGACCCGGCGGCGTTCGTCTTCACCGACGATGCGGTTCGCTGGCGCCACATCTCCTTCGACCGGGCCATGCTCCGTGCCCTGCGCCGGCGGGGCTTCCGGTCCTTCGGTTCCTGCTCCTTCCGCGAACCGGTCGACGAACTCGCGGCACTCACGGCCTCATGATTCCTCGCCCCGACCCGACCCACGACCCCGCCCGCCGGGCCTGGCTCGATTCGGCCAATGCCGGCGGGACCGATTTTCCCGTCCAGAACCTGCCCTTCGGGGTGATGACCCGGGACGGAGGGGAGGGGCGCCTGGCCGTCGCCATCGGCGACCGCGCGCTCGACCTGCGAGCCGCGATCGACGCGGGTCACCTGCCCGGCCTGTCCGACGCGGTGGTCGGTGCCTGTCGTGCCCCCAGCCTCAATGCCTTGATGGGCCTCGGCCCCGAGGCATGGTCGTCGCTCCGTCACGCCGTCAGTGATCTTCTCCGGGTCGACGGCCCCGGTCCCCGGCCCGCGGCGGCCCTGCTGCCGGCGCTGGCGGAGGTCCGGATGCTGCTGCCGGCGGAGATCGGCGACTACACCGACTTCTACGCCTCGGTGCATCACGCCACCAACGTCGGGAGGATGTTCCGGCCCGACAACCCGCTGCTCCCGAACTACAAGTGGGTGCCGATCGGTTACCACGGCCGGGCCTCCTCGGTGGTCGTCTCGGGCACCCCGGTGCGGCGCCCGCTCGGGCAGCTGAAGGACGAGGGGGCCGAGGCCCCGGTGCTCGGGCCGACCCGCCGGCTCGACTACGAGGTGGAACTGGGCTGCTACGTCGGGCCCGGCAACGCCCTGGGGACGCCGGTGCCGATCGGAGAGGCGGCGGGCCAGCTCTTCGGCTTCTGCCTGCTCAACGACTGGTCCGCCCGGGATGTGCAGGCATGGGAGTACCAGCCGCTCGGCCCGTTTCTCGCGAAGAACTTTGCTACGACGGTGTCCCCGTGGGTCGTCACCCGCGATGCGCTCGCTCCCTTCCGGGGGCCGCTCGCCGCCAGGGCGCCCGGCGATCCCGTGCCGCTTCCGTACCTCAACGACCCGGACGACGCGGCCCACGGCGGGGTCGGGGTGGTGCTGGAAGTGCTGCTCCAGAGCGGGATGATGCGAACCAAGGGGTACCCGCCGTACCGGCTCAGCCGGTCCGATGCCCGTGACCTCTATTGGACCCCCGCGCAGCTGCTCGCCCACCACGCCAGCAACGGCTGCAATCTCCGTCCGGGCGATCTCATCGGTTCCGGGACGGTCTCCGGACCGGACGAGAGCGCCCGCGGCTGCCTGCTGGAACTGACCTCGCGGGGGAGCCGGCCGGTGACGCTCCCCGGCGGAGAAGTGCGGCGGTTTCTGGAGGACGGCGACGAGGTGATCCTGCGGGGCACCTGCGAGCGCCCCGGCTGGGTCTCGATCGGTTTCGGGGAATGCCGGGGACGGGTCGTCCCATGAGACTCGAGGACCTGCGCCGCGAGTACTCTCTCGAGACGCTCGACGAGTCGATGGTCGCCCGGGACCCCGTGGTGCAGTTCCGGCAGTGGTTTGCTGAGGCGCAGGCCGCGGGCGTGGTGGAGCCCAACGCGATGACCCTGGCGACGGCGACGCCCGACGGCGTGCCCTGTGCCCGGATCGTCCTTCTGAAGCACTTCGGGGAGGACGGCTTCGCCTTCTTCACCGACCACCGCAGCCGCAAGGGCCAGGAACTGGCGGCGAGCCCCCGGGCCTGCCTCCTGTTTTTCTGGGGTGAGCTCGAGCGCCAGGTCCGGATCCACGGCCCGGTCCGCCAGCTGAGCCGGGAGGTCTCGGCCGAGTACTTCCTCAACCGTCCGCTCGGCAGCCAGCTCGGGGCCTGGGCCTCTCACCAGAGCCAGCCGCTGACCGGAGGGCGCGCGGAGCTGGACGGGCGGCTCGCCGAGGTGACCGAGCGGTTCGCGGGGCAGTCGGTGCCGCTGCCCCCCCACTGGGGAGGGTACCTCGTCGTCGCCGACGAGCTGGAGTTCTGGCAGGGGCGGGAGAGCCGCCTCCACGACCGGATCCGCTATCGTCGCGGCGGGGGTGGGTGGACCATCGACCGGCTCTCGCCGTGATCCCGCACCGTCACGACGCCCGGAGGGCCTGACCGCGATGCGCGGTATCCGCCTCGCCCAGCTCGGGCTGGTCACCAACCTGGCCCTCGCCCTCACCAAGCTGACCGCCGGCATCCTCGGCAACTCCTACGCCCTGATCGCCGACGCGGTGGAGTCCATCACCGACCTGGTCAGCGGCGTGATTGTCTGGAGGGGCGTGGCCGTTGCCAACCGGCCGCAGGACGAGCGCTATCCGTTTGGGTACGGCAAGGCCGAGGCGATCGCCGCGGCGGTGGTGGGACTGATGCTGGTGACGGCGGCGATCGGGATCGCCTTCGAGGCCGTGCGGGAGATCTTCCTGCCGCACCACGCCCCGGCGCCCTTCACCCTGATCGTCCTGGTCGGAGTGGTGGCGGTCAAGGAGACCCTGTTCCGGTTCGTGCTCAAGGGCGCGGGCGAGATTGGCAGTTCGGCCGTAGCCGCCGACGCCTGGCACCACCGCAGCGACGCCCTGACGTCCGTGGCCGCTTTCGTGGGGATCAGCGTGGCGCTGATCGGGGGGCCGGGGTGGGAATCAGCCGATGACGTCGCGGCCCTGCTGGCCTCGGGGCTGATCCTGTACAACGGGTCGAAGATCATCCGGCCGGCGCTGTATGAACTGATGGACCGGTCGCCTGACGCCGCCCTCCTGGCCGCCGCGGACCAGGCGGCCCGGGGGGTCCCCGGCGTGCGGTCGATCGAGAAGCTCTTCGGACGGAAACACGGGCCCTACTACTTCCTCGACCTGCACGTCCAGGCCGATCCGTCGATGTCCCTGCACGAGGCCCACATCTTGAGTGGTATGGTCAAGTCGGCGATCCGCCAGCGGCTCCCGGCCGTGAAGAACGTCCTGGTGCACATGGAGCCGTTCGAGCCGTGAGCCAGCTGGAGGCGCGATTCGACCGGGTGCTGTCACGGCTCGTGCTGCCGGCGGGGCCGGCCTGGGTGGCAGTTTCGGGCGGCCCCGATTCGTTCGCACTGCTGCTCCTGCTGGCCCGGTCGGCCGCCGCCCGCCATCTCGGCCTGGTGGTCGCCC
>DASWBQ010000067.1:0-2510 GCA_036390535.1 Gemmatimonadales bacterium
CGGACGATGTCCACGCCCCTCCTGACCGAGAAGATCTCCCAGGGCGGCTGGCACCTGGCCCCGGCCCTGTCGCCCGATGGCTCGCTGGTGGCGTACTTCAGCGAAAAGGACTTCTACTTCGTCGACATGTACCTGGCCGACGGAAACACCGGCAAGGTGATCCGGCGGCTGCTGAAGTCGACCTTCAGCTCGAACTACGAGACCTACCGCTACATCAACTCCTCCGCGGCCTGGTCGTCCGACGGCCGCTACCTGGTCTTCGCCGCGAAGAGCGGCGCCCGGGACGACATCGTGCTCGTCGACCCGAAGCGGAACAAGGAAATCCGCCGGATCCGGGTCAGGGAGGTCGACGGGATCACCAACCCCGCCTTCAGCCCGGACGGGACCCGGATCATCTTCTCCGGCCTGGTGGGCGGCCTCAGCGATCTCTTCATCATCGGGATCGACGGGAAGGGCCTGCAGCGCCTCACCAACGACAAGCACGCCGATCTGAACCCGGTCTGGTCCCCGGACGGACGGACGCTCGCCTACGTGACCGACCGCGGCCCCGCCACCGACTTCACCCGGCTGGTCTGGGGGAATTTCCGGGTGGCGTTGATGGACCTCGAAACCGGCCGGATCGACCTGCCCGAGGCGATGGGCGTCGGGAAGAACTCGAGTCCCCAATGGTCGCCGGACGGGCAGAGCCTGGCGTTCGTGTCGGACCGGAACGGGGTGAACAACCTGTACCTGTTCGAGCTGGGCGACCGGCAGGCCTACCAGCTGACTGACTTCTACACCGGCATCCAGGGCATCACGCCGCTGAGCCCGACCCTCTCCTGGTCCCAGGGGTCGGACCGGATTGCCTTCGTCTACTTCGAGCAGGGCAAATACGACGTCTACACCCTGAGCAGCCCCCGCCTCCTGAAGAAGGACCCCTGGCGGCCCGGCGTGGCCGGGCCGGTCATCGCCGGACGTCCGGGCGGGACGCCCGGCGCGCCGGGCGCGATCCCGGCGGGAGCGCCTGGCCGGCCGGCCGGAGCGGCACTGCAGCAACCGCGGCCGCCGTTCGTCCTGTCCGGGGTCTCGCTCTACCGGTCTCCCGAGGGGTTCCGCCGGGCCGATTCGCTCGCCGGCGCCGCAGACTCGGCGGCGGCCGGCCCCGAACCGGTCAACATCGCCCGGATTCTCGACTCCACCGCGTACGATCTCCCCGACACCGCCGAGTTCCTCCACCGGGGCTACAAGGTCAAGTTCAATCCCGAATACGTCAGCCAGCCGACGATCGGGTACGCCCGGGACAACTTCGGCCGGGGTCTCTACGGCCAGGCCACCGTCGTCCTTGGGGACATGCTGGGCGATCAGCGCATGGCCTTCTCGGCCACCCTGAACGGGCGGCTGGAGGAACTGGCCGGACTGGCCCAGTACGTCAACCAGTCACAGCGGTACAGCTGGGTGCTCGGCTTCCAGCAGCAGCCGTACTACGGCTACGGCACCGCCGGCTCGATTCCCAGCAGCAACGAAGGCGAAGCCATCTACATCGAGCAGTACCGTCGCTACATCTACCGGACCCTGTTCGGGGGCATCTACTACCCGACCAGCCGCTTCCAGCGATTCGAGCTCGGCCTCGAAGGCACCATGGTGGACGAGGACGTCCTCGAGTACTTCCAGCCGTACGAGCTCAACACCGGCTTCCCCACTGACGTGCTTCGCAGCCGCACCCTGGATGTGGCGAACTACTCGTATGCGATGCCGACGGTGGCGTGGGTGTTCGACAACGCGCTGTACGGCTACGTCGGTCCCTTCCTGGGCCGCCGGAGCCGGTTCGAGGTCGGGCAGTCCATCGGCAGCTGGCAGTTCTTCCAGGGCACCGCGGACTACCGGCGCTATGACAAAGTGGCCGGTCCGGTGATCCTGGCGACCCGGCTGTTCTACTTCGGCCGCCGGGGTCGTGACGCCGAGCTGTTCCAGTTCTACGGCGGCACCACCGAGCTGGTGCGCGGGCACACCTACGGCTCGTACGAGAAGAACGAGTGCCTCACCGGGGACGCCCTCAACGCCTGCGCCGTCAACAACCTGGTCGGCTCCCAGGCTGCGGTGGGCAACGTCGAGTTGCGGTTCCCGCTCTGGAACACGGTCTTCGCGGGCCTGCCGCTCCCGTTCGGGGGCCTCGAGACCGCCCTCTTCTTCGACGCCGGGCTGGTCTGGGACAATGACAGCAACATCAAGTGGAACCGCGACGCCGGCGATCCGTACATCGATTCCTCGCCGATCGGCGGCCCCTCCCAGGAAGTTCGCAGCGTGGTCCGCTCATGGGGCGCGGCCCTGCGGGGCAACCTGCTCGGGTTCCTGCCGCTCCGGCTCGACTACGCCCGGCCGCTGAACCGTCCCATGGTGAAGCACTACTGGACCCTCAGCCTCGGTCCGACCTTCTGACCCGGGCCGCCCTGGCGGGGCTCGTCGGCGTCGGGCTGCTGGCGGCCGGATGCCGTGAGCCGCCCGCCACGCCACCGGCCCTGCCTGCATTGGGG
>DASWBQ010000068.1:0-3961 GCA_036390535.1 Gemmatimonadales bacterium
GAGGGGCTCCGCCGCCACCCCGGGATCGAAGGCGATCATCAGGTCGCCCACCAGGCCGATGGCCACGATCCGCGCCTTGGCGTCCGTCTTCGGCTGGATCCGCGGGTCGAGCCGGAGCCCCACCAGCACCTTCCCCACGTCCTCGAACCGGATCTCCTCGACGCTCCCCAGGGTCACGCCGGACACCTTCACCGGGTTTCCGACCTTGAGGTTGCCCACGTTGTCGAACTGGACCTGCACCAGCTGGTCCCCGGTGCGGAGGGATTTCCCGCCCAGCCACATCGTCCCGAGGACGAAGACGGTGATGGCGGCGAGCGTCAGCGCGCCAACGGTCACTTCCTGTTTGTAATGCAGATCCATGGCGGACTCACGCGGGAATAGGTCGGTTTTCGAAGTCGCGCTCGAGGAACGCCCGGACCTTCTCGTTCCCCGATTCCATGAACTCGCGCTGGGTGCCGGCCAGCACGATCCTCCCTTCGGACAGCAACGCCAGCCGGTCGGCGACCCGGAACGCACCCCGGACGTCGTGGGTCACCATCACGCTGGTGACGCCAAGTTCGGTGTCGAGCTGCTTGACCAGGTCGTCGATGATGTCGGCGTTCACCGGGTCGAGGCCCGAGGTCGGCTCGTCGTACAGCAGGTACTTGGGCTTGCCCGCGATGGCGCGCGCGATCCCCACCCGCTTCCGCATGCCGCCCGACAGCTCGGCCGGGAACTTCTTCGCCACGGAGGCCTGCAGGTTCACCAGGCGGAGGCAGTCCGCGACCCGCTCCTCGACGTAATCGTTGTCCTTGAAGAGCTTCTGGTCGCAGATGCCGAGCCGGATGTTCTCCCGCACGTTCATGGAGTCGAAGAGGGCGCCGTTCTGGAACACGTACCCGATCCGGGTCCGGAGCGCGGTGAGGTCGTGCCGGTTGAGCCGGTTGACATCGAGGCCGTCCACCAGGACGTTGCCGGAGTCGGGGTGGATCAGCCCGATGATGTGCTTGAGCAGCACCGACTTGCCGGTGCCGGACGGGCCCAGCAACGCGACCGTCTCGCCCTCCTGGACGATGAAATCAACGCCGTCGAGGACAACCTGCTCGCCGAAGCGCTTCCGGATCCCCTGGAGTTCGATCATCAGTTCAGGAGGATGCGGGCCAGGACCGCGTTGATGATCAGGATCACCACCGAGCTGGCCACCACGGCGCCCGTGGTGGCCTTGCCGACACCCTCGGCGCCCTGCTTGGTGTTGAACCCCATGTAGCAGGAGATCAGGGCGATGGCTCCGCCGAAGAAGAAGGCCTTGATGACGGAGTAATAGCCGTCAAACGGGCGCCAGTAGTACTGGGCGCCGTAGGTGAAGTCCTCGTTGGTCATCGGGAGCACCTGCTTGATGCTCCACCAGCCGGCCCCGATGGCGATCAGATCCGCCACGATGACCAGCGCCGGGACCATCAGGAAGCCGGCCGCAACCTTGGGGATGATGAGGTGGGAGGCCGGCGAGCGACCCAGGCTCTCGAGGGCGTCGATCTGCTCCGTCACCCGCATGGTGCCGAGCTCGGCGGCGTAGCGAGCGCCGATCCGCCCCGACAGCACCAGACCGATCAGTACCGGCCCGAGCTCGAGCACGATGGTGGAGACGATCAGGGTGCCGAGGACGTAGAGGGGCAGGCTGCTCTGCCACTGGTAGCCCGCCTGGAAGGCCGTCACCGCTCCAGCGAAGCCGGAGATGACCACGACGATCGGAAGGCTGCCCACCCCGATGTTGTAGGACTCGGTGATCGTCCGGGGAACCCAGATGCGCCATTCCGGCAGGACCCGGATCATCTCGAGCACCATCATGCCGAACCTGCCCAAGTGAGCCAGGCCGGTGAGGATGAGACGTCCGGCCAGTTGAACCGGCCGCATCAGCAACTGCATGGCTGTATCTTGGACGCCCATGCGAGGGAAGTCCAGTAGCACGTCCAACGTCGAAGGTCGTAAGTCGGACGCCCGGCTGAGCTTCCGGCGCCGGTTGTTGCGCTGGTTCGACAGGCACGGCCGTGACCTGCCTTGGCGCCGCACCCGGGACCCCTATGCGGTCCTGGTCTCCGAGTTCATGCTGCAGCAAACGCAGGTGAGCCGGGTGGTCGACTTCTACGACCGTTTCCTGGCGACCTTCCCGACCGTCCACGACCTGGCCGTCGCCCCGCCCACCCAGGTCCGGGAGGCGTGGCAGGGGCTGGGCTACTACCGCCGCGCGGAGAACCTGCACCGGCTGGCCCGCCGCGTCGTGACGGACCACGCCGGCACGGTCCCGCGGGACGGCGAGGCGCTGCTGGCCCTTCCGGGAGTGGGGCACTACACCGCCGGGGCGGTGCGGTCATTCGCCTACGAAGAGGCGGTGCCGGCGGTGGACACCAACGTCGCCCGGGTGATCCGGCGGGCTTTCCTCCCACGGCTCAAAGGCGGTGCGGCCGCCGATCGGCGACTCAGGGAGACGGCTGAGGCCCTGCAGCCGCGTCGGGGCCGCGTGGCGTGGGCCTTCAACCAGGCGATCATGGAGCTGGGAGCACTGGTCTGCACCGCCCGCGTAGCGAAGTGCGGGGAGTGTCCGGTCAGGCCAGCCTGCAAGACCGGCAGCAGGAGCAATGACCGCAAGGCGCGGTAAGGGGCGGCAGTGGTCCCGAGGTACCACCCCCTCCCGTCCTCTCCCGCCCTCTACCGATTCTGGTACAGCGCCCCCGTCAGCAGGGCGAACAGGCCCAGCCCGGTCGACACCATGCTCGACGTGACCAGCCGCTGCCGGATGCCCTGAAAGGCCGCGGCGGTGGCCCCGGTCGGTTCCAGGCGGGCCAGCTTCCCGGAGGTCGGGACGGTGTGGACCAGGGCGATCAGGCCGGCGAGGATGCCGACGCCCTGCATCGCCATCATCCAGTGGCCGAAGCCGACCGCGGTGACCGAGTTGTACATCACCAGCGTCAGGAGGATCCCTGACAGCACGGTGAAGAGCGCTCCGGGGCCGACCAGCGACCGGTAGATCGCGTTCTCGAGCCTGGCGACCGTCCCCATCCGGGCCGGGTCTTCGCGCCGGGCCGCGCTGGCGAGGAGCATCGCCGCCATCGCGCCGCCGAGCCAGGCCACCTGGCCGATCATGTGGAGGAAATACCAGGTTGCTTTCATGGAACGATCTCCGGAAACAGGGTCGCATCGACGGGCTGGCGGCCGGCGAAGCCCGCGCCCACTTCGTGCCAGTGAGCGATGCGGTCCTCGCCGAGGCGCCAGCAGAGAAAGACCAGCCGGTCGTCGAGCAGGGCGTAGAAGTCCACCAGGCCCTGCTCGAAGTCCTTGAGTTCACAGCCCAACTCGCCGAGCTCTTCCACCAGGACCTGGACCCGGGCCGCCCGGCGCTCCACTTCCTCCCGCAGGGCCAGGGCATGGTCGGGCTCGCCCTCGCCGGCCTGCACGCCGGCAATGGCCAGCTCGTAGTCGGCCATCGCCTGTTTCCAGGCGCGGTACTCCACGCGGATGTCCGCCGTGATTCGCCGGACCAGGGGGAGGGCCTGGTCGGCTTCGGCGAGGGAGAAGATGCGGGTGGCCAAGTCGAGAGTCGAGAGTCGAGGGTCGTGAGAAGGAGGTCTGGAATCTAGGCAGACCACTCGGCCAGGGCGCTCACCGCGGCCTGATAGCCCGCCTCCTCGTAGCGGGCCATGTCCTGGACGGCGAAGGTGGCCCCTTTCGCGACCGTGGGACGGACGTAGATCAGGGGCGCGCGGCCGGGAGTGAGCCGCCAGTTGGCCAGCTCGAGCTCGGTATTCAGGGACATCAGTACTCCGACCGCATCGTTGTGGGTCCGGATCAGCGCGGGCGGGGCCATCCGGCCCTCGGTGGGGACCGAGTCGAGCCCGGGACCGGCGTCCACCGCCACCACCAGGTCGGTGTCGAAGCGGGCCGCCGCCGCCAGGGGCAGGACGCCTCGAAAACCACCGTCGACCAGCCG
>DASWBQ010000069.1:0-3810 GCA_036390535.1 Gemmatimonadales bacterium
GGGAGGACCTCGACGGCGACGGCTTCGTCCGCCAGATGCGGCAGAAGGTGGAGATGGGGAAGGGCGAGTTCATCCTCCACCCCAAGGACCCCTCGGGCCGGGCGCTGCAGCGCGTCGGCGAGGGGAAGGGCGACTACAAGACGTGGAACGAAGGCATCGACAACGACCTCGACGGGCGGTACAACGAGGACGGCATCGGCGGGCTCGACCTCCACCGGAACTACCCTGAGAACTGGCGCCCCGACACCGGGCGTGACGCCACCGGCCGCGGCTGGACCCAGTTCGGCGCCGGCGCCTACCCGCTGTCGGAGCCCGAGACCCGCTCGCTGGTGCTCTGGCTGCTCGAGCACCCCAACGTCGGCGTCGCCAACTCGATGGACACCGCGGTGCCGATGCACCTCCGCGGCCCGTCGGTCTGCGAGGAGACCGAGTGCATGCACCCGGCCGACCTGGCCATCTACAAGCACATGGACTCGGTCGGGAAGTCGTTCACGAAGTACCCCTGGGCGGGCGACGTCTACCGCACCTACAACACCCGCGTCCCGGTGAACCCCTTCACCGGCGACTCGAGCCGCCCGTCACCGCTGTTCGGGCACGGCCCCGACTGGGGCTACTCGTACTACGGCGCGGTCTGGTACGGCGACGAGCTCTGGCACGGCGGCCGCGAGAAGGACTACGACGGCGACGGCCGGATCGACGAGAGCGACGTGCTCCGGTACTGCGACGAGGCGTTCGCCGGGAAGTGCTTCAAACCGTGGACGAAGTTCGCCCACCCGGCGCTGGGCGAGGTCGAGATCGGTGGCTTCAACCCCAAGTTCTTCAGCCAGAACGGCCCACCCGAGGTGCTGGAGCAGTGGGCCCACAACCAGGCGATGTTCAACCTCTACATGGCGATGTCGCTGCCCAAGGTGGAGATCGTCGACGTCAAGGTGGCGGCCGCGAAAGTGTCGAAGGACTCGGCCACCCACGAGGTGCGGGTAACGGTGCGGAACACCGGCCGGCTGCCGACCGCGCTGGAGCAGGCGAAGAAGATCAAGATCGTCCAGCCCGACCGGATCGTGGCGGACTTCGGCCGGGGCAGCGGGAGCCGGGCGATCGGGCGGCCGCCGGAGTTCTGGCTGGGCGGCGGGGAGACCAGGACGATCACGCTCCGGGTGAAGACGGGGAGCGGGGAGAACGACCGGAAGGCGACCCTCAAGCTGCTGAGCACCCGGGGCGGGGTGGCGGAGCGGGCGGTGGCTTGGTGAAAAGTGAAAAGTGAGAAGTGAAAAGGTGAGCAGGGGCCGCGAAAGCGGCCCTTGTCGTTTCAGTTCTCGTTGGCCTCGGGTTTCAGGCGGCGTTCATGCCTCTGGCCTATCGTGGGGCCAGGTTCTCGGATTCGCTTGGGCCAAGACAATGCCATTAATTGACTTAGATGTTCGTACGTATTATGCGTACGGCATGCAATCGCTGCCCCCCGCCCGGCCCCGTGGAGCCAAGGACCTCCGGCCGCTGGCCCAGGCGCTGCCCTCAACCGCATGCGCCCGGGTGGTCGTCGCTCTGGCGCTTCGGCCGGAGCACGACTGGAGGATTCGCGAGCTGATGCGGTTGCTGGGTCTCTCCCCGCGCTCGGTGACGACGGAACTGAATCGGTTGGTGAGGCTCGGGGCACTCGAACCGCCATCAACACCAGGTGCAGGCGGGTACCGGGCCGCCGTCCAGGCGGAAGCGTGGCAGTGCTTCGCCCGTCTGGTGCGGGTGTTCGCGACGCCGGACGAGGTGCTGCGCCCCGCGCTGTCGCAGGTGCCTGGCCTGCAGCGCGCATGGCTGTTCGGGTCCTTCGGCAGCGGCACCGAGCGAGACGAGAGCGACGTCGACGTCCTGATCCTCGGCGAGGCCATCGATGACGCGGCCTTGTCTCAGGCGACTGCCGACGCCGGGCGCGTCCTGGGCCGTGACGTCAACCCGGTCGTTCTGACCCCAAGGGAGTGGCGGGAGATGACCGCGCGCCAGCATCCCTTTGCATTGAGCGTGCTTCGCCAACCCCGCCAGGACCTGATGGGGCCCCTACCGGCTGCCGGCCAGGAGGCCTGATGATGGAGGGTCCCCTTTGGCACCGCATTCAAGCCCTCCTCGACACCGGCGAGGTCGAGCGCGGAGAGTTCGGTGGAGCGGAACTAGCGGGGCTCTTCTTCAAGGCGCGCAGGGCGGACCGAGACGCCCGGAACGGGTCTCTCTACATCGATAGCCGGAGCACCCTCGCATATCAGGCGCTGCACCAGTACTCCGATGTCCTGGCCCGGCTGCATGGGTTTCGGGTCAAGCAAGGCCGGCGACATCACCGAAACCTGTTCCAGGTCGTGCACGCCCTGCAGATCGATGGCGCGGGAAACCTCGACGCAGATGCGGAAAGTGCCGCCCGGGGACGGACCCGGAGTTTCTACGGGCTCGAGGCAACCTCGGAGACAACCGTTGCCGGGATCCTCGCCCTGAACGAGCGCCTCCGGGTTGTCGTTCGGAGGGAACTGCTCGCCCGCCATCCCGATCAGGCGGACGTCGTCGACGCGGCCTGGTGAGGAGCAAATGACCTTGGCGCCGACCGTGCGTCGAATTGGTACGCCGGCCCGGCTGATCGGCCAGTACATTGAGCCTTATGACCACGCCACGCGACTACTCCGAGAATCCGGAGCACCCGGCGCTCCGGATCATCGGGATCGGTTCCAGCGCAAAGGGCGACAGCGACGAGGATGTCGCCCGCGACCACGATCGGGTGCTGGCGGATATTGAGGAGGCCAGTTGGGGAAGGGCTGTGCGAGCTCCCGCGCCTGAACACCGGGCCGACTGACACGACGCGCAGGACCATTGACGCGCGGCGCCGAGTTGGTTGATTCCCCATCATGACAATCCTCCCCACCATCCGCGCCTTCTGGCTCGCCACCCGCGGGGTGCTGGGCGGCCACGGCCTGCCGATCCCCGAAGCGGGAGGCGACCCACTCGCCCACTTCCAGCGCTGGTGGCGCGAGGCGGAAGAGGGCGGGCTGCTGCTGCCCGAGTCGGTGACCCTGGCGACCGCGACGCCCAATGGCCGGCCATCGGCCCGGCTGGTGCTGCTCAAGGGGGTGTCGGAGGGCGGGTTCGTGTTCTACACCAACTACGGCAGCCGGAAGGCGCAGGAGCTCGACGCCAATCCCTGGGCGGCGCTGGCCTTTCACTGGGCCGCGCTGCAGCGCCAGGTGCGGGTCGAGGGGCGGGTGACGCGGGTGACGGCGGAGGAGTCGGCCGCCTACTTCGCCAGCCGGCCGCGCGGCAGCCGGATCAGCGCCTGGGCCTCGAAGCAGAGCGAGCCGATCGCGAGCCGGGAAGCGCTGGAGCAACAGGTCGCCGAAGTCAGGAAACGGTTCGGGGACGGCGAGGTGCCGCTGCCGCCGTTCTGGGGCGGCTACCGGCTGATGCCCGATCGCATCGAGTTCTGGCAGGGCCGAGCCGACCGGCTGCACGACCGGGTGGCCTTCACCCGGGCGGGGGACGGCTGGAAGGCGGAACGGCTGCAGCCGTAGCCGAGCTTCAGGCCTCCGAGAGACCGAACATCCCGGCGGCCACCTTGTCCCGCTCGCGGTCGGGCAGGCTGACCAGCGCCTGGAGCTGCTCCTCCGGGATCCCCATTACGTAGCGGGTCTTCGGCTCCGGCGCCGTCAGCGCCTCGAGCACCGCGGCGCTCACCAGCTCGACCGGCGCCACGGTCGCCTCCCAGGCGAGAAGCGCCCCCCGCACCGCCTTCACCTGCTCCGCGTACAGCGCCCGGTCCGCCTCGGGCAGCTGGGCGTGCTCCGC
>DASWBQ010000070.1:0-3536 GCA_036390535.1 Gemmatimonadales bacterium
CCTCGGCGTCACCGGCCTGCTCCGGACCATGGGGCTGCAGGACCGGCAGGAGCCCGTCACCATCTACGGTCCCCGGCCCACCCGGATCATCGACGACCTGGTGCGGGTCGGCATCGAGCGCAACAAGTTCCCGGTGGAGGTCGTGCAGGTGTCGCCCGGCGAGCGGCTGGCGCGGAAGGACTACGACATCGCCGTGTTCGAGACCGACCATCGGACCGACACGGTCGGCTACGCGCTGGTCGAACACATCCGGCTGGGCCGCTTCAATCCCGAGCGGGCCCGCGAGCTGGGAATTCCCGAGGGGCCGCTGTGGGGCCGGATCCACCGGGGCGAGTCGATCACCCTCCCGGATGGCCGGACCCTCACCAACGAGGAGATCGTCGGCCCCCCGCGGCCGGGCCGGACCCTGGTCTACCCGGGGGACACCCGCCCCACGCCGAGCGTCATTCTGGCGGCGCACGGGGCCGATCTGCTGGTCCATGAGGCCACCTTCGCGGAGGAGGAGCGGGACCGCGCCGAGGAGACCGGCCACAGCACCGCGCGCCAGGCCGCGGAAGTGGCCCGGATGGCCAGGGTCCGCCAGCTGGCGCTCACCCACATCAGCGCCCGCTACAGCCGGGAGGCACCCGAACTGCTCGACGAGGCGCGGGCGGTCTTTCCCGACACGGTGATCGCCAGGGACGGGCTGACCATCGAGGTTCCCTTCCCGCTGTAGGGGCGGCCGATCAGGCCGCCCGCGGTCGGTCAGATCATGGCCGGGCGAATCCTCCCTCCTCCCGCCCGCGTGCCGATCCTGATCGCCTCCTTGAGTGCGTTTCTCACGATGTACTCCCGTACCGTGGCCAGCATTCTGTCATCACGCACGATTCGCTCGAAGTAGCCTCGCTGCCAGAGCGAATCAGGGCCAACGATCCGTGAATGGCGCGCCGCCAGCGTCACCGCACGCTTGAACTGGTTGATGATCGTCCCCAATCCACCCTTCGTTCCTGTCGACCCCGCCAGGGAGGGCCGAGCGCGTTCGGCCGGCATGCTGAGGTGAACGATGGCGTGGAAGTGGTCCGGCATGAGGGCGAACGCGTCCAACCCGCAGCGAGGGTGGATCACGGGAACCGAGAGCCAGCACTCTTTCACGAGACGACCCAGGGGAGATGGCAGAAAGCTCCCGCCCGTGATCCAACCGAACACGGGGTCCCGAGTGGCCGCGCACAGGGTCACGAAGAAGGTTCCCGCGCGGTAGTCCCACGTGACGAGGCGGAGGTTGTGGCGGGCGGGAGGGTGGGCGGGTCGAACCGGCATTTGGCACCTCGGCTGGGGGGATTCGCCAAGGTGTCGGGATATGTCTGGGGCTGGGCAACCGGAATCGCGCGGCGCGGGCCATTTCATCGCAACCTGGGCTGGCGGCCTGCTAGGCCGCCCCTACCACCACCATCTACATGACCTGACACCTCGCCCAACCGCCCAACCGCCTAGCCGCCTAGCCGCCTCACGTACGCTTTCACGTCGAACTTCCCCGCCGCCGCAGCGAGCGACTGGTACCGGACGGTCCCGTAGATCGGCCGGCGGTAGAACGGCCGGTCGAACTTCCCGAAGACCCAGAAGATCCCGCCGTAGGAGTTCGGATCCCGGCCGTCGAGGGCGTACTTGTTGTTGAGGTGCTCGAGGATCCGGAGCGCATCCTGCGGGGTGTGGGTCCACTGCAGCACCGCCTTTCCCCAGAGCATCCGCAGGTAGTTGTGCAGCTCCCCGTCCCGGAGCAGTGACCGCTGGCAGGCGTTCCAGAGGTCGTCGTGGGTCCGGGCGAACTCGAGGTCGTCATCACCGTACAGCACCGGGCGCGGGTCGGCGGCATGGTTGTCCAGCTCCTGCTGCGCCCAGGCCGGTACCCCGGCCCAGGTCCGGTGCTTGGGGTTGAAGAAGGCGTAGTTGTGGGCCAGCTCCCGCCAGGTAAGCGCCTCGTCCTGGAACTTCTCGTACTGGGCGGCGGGGGCCGCCTCCCGCGCCGCCAGCAGCACCTCGTTGATGCTGAGATTGCCGAAGTGCAGGTAGGGGCTGAGCCGGCTGGTGGCGTCGATGTTGGGGTCACCGCGGTCCTCGGCGTACCGGGCCAGGCCCGTCTTCAGGAACGTGCCGAGTCGGGCCCGTCCTGCCCGCCGGCCGCCGCGAATCACCGGCGACGGCGCCACCGCGTGGTCGATGTCGCAGCGGGCGATCAGGGCCGGAATCGTCGCCGCGGTCGGTCGCAGCGGATCGAACGGCAGCGCGATCTCGCCGCGCACCTGAGGCGGCACATCCGGGATCGAGTGCAGGTAGTGGGGCAGCGCCTCCAGCAGTCGAGGCCGGATTCCCCGGGCCGTGGGCCATTCCCGGCCGTGGTACCGCATCGGGACGAGGGTGCAGCTGTCCACCGCGACGACCGGCGTCTCGACCTTGTGGCGAAGCCCGCGAATCTGGCGCGGCACGATGAAGGTCGGGAAGAAGTCGGTGACCACCAGCGCGGCCCGCTCCGCCAGTTCGACCAGCGGGGAACGGCCCGTCTGCCCGTCTGCCCGTCCGCCCGTCTGCAGATAGAACCCGTACTGGATTCCTCGCGCCTCGAAGTCGTTCACGAGGTCAGCCACCGATTCCAGAATGAAGCTGTGGATCCGGTCGCTGGCCCAGGGATAGTCGGGCCGAAGGCCGTGGTAGACGACGACCGGGAGACCGAGGAGGTTGGCCTGCTCGACGGCGAAGTTGAGCGACGGGTTGCCGTACGCCCGCATTGTCGTCTGTAGCCAGTAGAGGACGAACTCGCCTCCGGGGCGGGGGCCGGGCTCGTCCGCAGCGTGGATTCGGAGGTCGTCAGTGATCATGGTGGCCCCGGTGCCCTTCTGAGGTCGTCTGCCCATCTGCCCGTCCGCCCCTGCTAACCCGCATCATAGTCGAACCGCCACCCGGTGCGCTCCGGCTCCAGCCCGGCCAGGAACCGCTCCCGCTCCGCCCGCATCTGAGCCAGGTCGGCGGCGGACAGGCGGTCCAGCGACTTCATCACCAGGGCCATCCGCTGGCCCACATCGAGCCGTCTCCGGCGGATGTCGTCGAGGAAGGTCCAATAGAGGTAGTTGAACGGGCAGGCTCGGGGACCGGTGCGCAGAGCCGGGTCGAACCGGCAGCCCTCGCAGTAGTTACTCATCCGGTTGATGTAGGACGCGCTCGAGACGTACGGCTTGCTGGCCAGGAGGCCGCCGTCGGCGAAGGTGGCCATCCCCACCACGTTGGGGAGCTCCACCCACTCCATGGCGTCGGTGAAGCCGGCCCAGAACCACTCCGACAGCCGCATCGGGTGCACCCCCGCGAGCGTCGCGAAGTTGGCAAGCACCATCAAGCGGGGGATGTGGTGAGCGTACCCGTGCTCGCGGACCGTCCCCGCCGTCTCCCGGAGGCAGGCCAGGTCGGTGCGTTCCGGCTCCCAGTACAGTCGAGGCAGCGGCCGGGTGAACCCGAAGTAGTTGCGGTCGCGGTAGCCGGGCATGGTGAGCCAGTAGATCCCGTTGACGTAC
>DASWBQ010000071.1:0-2624 GCA_036390535.1 Gemmatimonadales bacterium
CTCTCCGGGGCATTCCGGACCCGGTCGAGCAGGCTGTCGCTGGCAACGATTCCGCCGGCCAGGGCCGCGAGTCCCACCAGCACAGCCGTGGCCGTGACCCGGCGCGACCGGGCCCGCCGATGGGCCACCACCAGCGCGCCGGCCAGCATCAGCCCCATCAGGGCGATCCCCGCGCGGGACATGGTGGCCACCACCGCGAACGCCATTCCCAGCGCGATCACCGTTCCGGCCCGCGACGCCCAGCGCGGCAACTCCCGGTCGGCGAGGCTCCAGAACAGCAGGACCGGAAGGATCAGGTTGGTGTACAGCGGAATGCTGTTCGAGTGATCGAACGGCCCGTGCACGCGATAGAGGCCGTCGACGTACTTCTGGTGAAAGGCGGAGGCCGCGAGGTAGAGTCCGGCCACGGCACACCCGGCCCAGATCGCCCGCGGGGTGATCCCGGCCCGGAGCGCGTTGGCGACGACCCAGAAGATCAGGTAGGCCTTCGCCAGCTTGACCACGCTGAACCAGCCCAGCAGCGGCACCGGGGCCATCAGGGTGCTGAGCAGCGCGACGCCGAAGAAGCCCGCCATCCAGAGGCTGTTGTAGGGCAGCCACCGGACCCGACGGGGGTGCCGAACCAGCAGCACCAGCGCCATCGCCAGCGCGGTCAGGTCGGTCAGGTTCACCTCGAACCCGCGGTCCGGGCCCCGGTAGGCCTCGAGCGAGATGAAGTTGATGTTGGCCCGGTCCCCCATCACCGTGCTGAACACCAGCAGCCCCAGCAGCACGGCGCCGTACCGCGGCCGCCAGAGCGCCAGCCCCGCCATCAGGGGCACGCCCGCCAGCAGGGCCAGGGTGAAGGCGGCGTATTTCACCGCGCGGCCAGCCCGGACGACTGCAGCATGAAGTCGTGGAGGTCCGCCAGCCGCCGCGGGGCGGGGTCAGGGGCCTGGTTGCTGGCGAAGAACGCCGTCGAGTCGCGGTCCGACGGGTCGTAGCCGTGCATCCCGCGGATCGGACGCTCGCCCATGTCGCTCGGGCAGAGCAGGACGCCGGGGTCGAGGAGGAAGTAGAGCTGGCCGTAGCTCTGGCCCGGAAAGTCGCAGCCGAACCCCGCCAGGTCGGCCTCGGACAGGATCCGGCCGCGGGACTCCTCCCGGAGCGCCGTCTCGATCCGCTGGCGCGCACTGGAGCGCAGGAACCAGAACCGCGCCATCGTCGAATCGAAGACGGCCGCGTAGTCCGTCCCGAACCGGAGCCCCGTCGCGTCGATCCGGGCTCGGAGATCGCACGTCTCGCGGACGTCGGTCATCCCATGATCAGAGAAGGCCGACACCGAGACCTCGTCGTAGCGGAGCCGGGCCTCGGCCATCAGCGCGGCCACCTGCTCCTCGTACCAGCGGATTCGCTGCCCGACGGAGCGGTCGCGGGTCCCCAGCGCGTGCATCACGCCGTCGAGACCGGCCAGGTACAGATAGGCTACCCGGATGCTCCCATCCCGCACGGCCGCCAGCGCCGCCGCGACGTTCTCCGCCTCGCCGCGCCGCCAGTCGGAGCGGTGCACCGGCAGGCCGGCCGCACGGAAGCGATCGAACACCGTGGGCTGGCCACCGTTGATGCCGCCGGGCTCGTAGAGGTCGTGGCGTTCGGTGTACTCGAGCAGCGGGAGGTGCTGGAAGGCGACGTTGTACAGCTGGAAATACCCGGTGTAGCCGAGGCGGCGCTGGGAAACCCGGCTGATCAGCCGCCGGACCCGCGCCCGGGAGGTGAGCCAGCGCGGCAGCCGGGCCAGCGTCCCATGCCCCTTGAATGGGGAGCGCTCCGGGTTGTAGCGGAAGAAGGTGAAGTGGCCATGCTCCCGCGGCGCGACGCCGGTCAGGATCGTCGGGTCGCAGGTCGAGCTGTAGCCGAACACGGTCTCCAGCGGCTGCTGCCAGGGCAGCAGGGACCGGAAGGCCCCTTCCCGCTGTGACACCTCCCAGCCAAGCGCGTCAATGAAGACGAAAAGGGACAGGGTCCGGCCGGCCGCGGGTGCGGCCGGCCGGCCGGTGGCCCCGGCCAACTCGCGCACGGCCCGTGGCCGCACGCCAGGTCCAGATGCCGGGGCCCCCGCGGTCATTGCGACTGCGGCAAGCCGACGTTCGCGTGCGCCACGAGGTACACGCTGCCGGAGAGGCCTGTCACGGTGTACTGGTCGGTGGTCGCGGCGGTCAGGTCGTGCTTGACCGGGTACTGGCCGGGAGCCACGGTGTACTCGTTGTTTACGTCACGCGCCAGCGGCTCGCTGCCCACGTACAGGTGCGTCTCGTTCATGACGTACCCGGGTAGCATCGTGAAACCCACCTTCGCGGTGGAGCCGTCGTAGTTCAGCGTCAGGGTGCCGACCTTTCTTCCGCTCGACAAGGCGCACCTGCCGGCCCCGGCGTACAGGTCGAAGGTGTAGTTCCCGGGAGCCAGCGGGCCGTTGGTCCAGCCCCATCGGTTGGTATCGATCCAGGCGCTGCCGATGAAGCAGGTGGCGCTGCCGGCGCGGTAGGCAAAGGCCGTCTCGTACTTGTATTCGGCCGGCTTCTTCTCGTAGCAGTTGACCGTGATCGCGAAGCCCTCAGCCCAGCTGCCGCGGTCGACCAGCGCGACCC
>DASWBQ010000072.1:0-1607 GCA_036390535.1 Gemmatimonadales bacterium
CGCGGTCCGGCAGGTCGATCACTCCGACGTCCCTCCCGTCCAGCGTGCGGAGGATCACCCGATCCACTGGTCCGACTCCAGTCCGGAGCGCACCCTGGACCGTGAACCGCTCGTCCCCGGCCAGAACCATGAGGGGAAACTCGGCCGAGGCGGACAGCACCTGCGCCTGCCCGCCCTCCACCGAAACTTTCTTCAGGACGAACTGGCACTCCTGCGCCGGGCAAGGCGCACCCCTGATCCGCTCGCGGGCGGTGAAGTAGAGGTAGCGGCTGTCGCGGCTGAAGATCGGCGTGCCGGCGCCGAACTCGGCCAGGGTGCGGGGCGTACCACCGGTGGCAGGAATCACCTTGAGTTCTGCCTGCCCTTCCGCGCTGCCCAATCCGGTGACATACGACAGCCAGCGGCCATCGGGCGACGGTGGGCCCTGATACACTACCGGCTCGCTGCTCACCTGCCGGGGTGCTCCGACGGCCTTGCCGGTCGCCGGGTCGATGCCCAGGGTCATCAGGTACCGCTGCCGGCCGCCGTCGCGGTTGGGACGGTCGGACAGGAAGACGATCCGGTCGCCGCTGGCAAACCAGCGGGCCCGCATGTCACCATGACCATCCGAGGTGAGCTGGATCAGCGGCCCGCCCGCCGTTCTAGTGATGAAGAGGCTGCTGGATCCCGGGCCACGCATCACCGACAGCACCAGCCAGCGGCCGTCGGGCGAGGTCTGGGCGTCCACTGCTGCCAGGCTGTCCGAGGTGAAGATCTTCGTGATCACGGACCCGCTCTGGGCGGGGGACGCGTTGGGAGAGACCACGGCGGAGACCAGCAGTGCCGCAACCAGATGTCGGGTTCTCATGGCGACCTCGGTGTGGGGTTCAGGGAGGTCCACTCCACGAGGCGTGCCATCGCGGGTTCGTGACACAACCCCTTGCCGCGCAAACAATTCCCGATCCACGAGGCAATCGTTTGCGGCACCGCGTGGCTACGCCCCGTTGCCACCCTGGCCTCGTTCCGTCACCTCGATCCGGTGCCGGGCGATGATCCGATCGAGCCGGGGACGGGAGATGCCGAGAACCCGGCAGGCCGCCCGCTTGTTGCCGCCGGTCCGCCTCAGGATCGCCACCACGTGCCGCCGCTCGGCGTCGTCCAGGCTGTCACCCTCGCTCTCGCTGGCAGCCGCACGGTCGGGAAGCGGGAAGTCCTCCGGCCCGAGCACGCCCGACGGCGAGACCGCCGCCGCCCGCATCAGGGCGTTCTCGAGTTCCCGCACGTTGCCCGGCCACGCATGGGTCACCAGCCGGTTGAGCGCGGCTGGGGCGATCGTCAGGGCGTCTCGGTGCAGCTCGCGCCGGATCCGGCCGAGGAAGTGATCCACCAGCAGGGGGATGTCCTCACGACGCTCCCGGAGCGGGGGGATGACCAGCTCCACCACCCGGAGGCGGAAGTAGAGATCCTCGCGGAAGGCGCCGCCGGTCACGCGCTCCTCCAGCGGCACGTGGGTGGCGGCAATTACCCGGGCCTCGCTTCGGCGCGGCCGCTCGCTCCCCACCGGGTAGAACTCGCGCTCCTGCAGGACCCGGAGCAGCTTGGCCTGGAAAGCCGGGCCGATGTCGCCG
>DASWBQ010000073.1:0-3425 GCA_036390535.1 Gemmatimonadales bacterium
TCGACCGGCTGGCGGCCGAGATTCGCGGGGTCCACGCCCGGGGGGTGCAGCTCGGGCTGGTGGTGGGTGGCGGCAACATCGTGCGTGGGACCACCGCCAGTGCGGAAGGGCTCGACCGGGTCTCGGCCGACTTCATGGGCATGCTGGCCACCGTCATCAACGCCCTGGCCCTGCAGAACGTGCTGGAGCGCCAGGGGCTCGAGACCCGGGTGATGACGGCGATCCGGATGGAGAACGTGGCGGAACCATACATCCGCCGCCGGGCGATCCGGCACCTGGAGAAGGGGCGGGTCACGATCTTCGCGGCCGGCACCGGCAACCCCTTCTTCTCCACCGACACCGCCGCGGTGCTCCGCGCCCTCGAGATCGACGCCGAAGTGATTCTCAAGGGCACCAATGTCGACGGCGTCTACGACCGGGACCCCCGCAAGGACCCGGACGCGAAATTCCTGCCGGAGATTACTTTCCAGGAGGCGATCGTCCAGAACTACGCGGTCATGGACGCCAACGCCTTCGGCCTCTGCAAGGCCAACAACCTGCCCATCGTGGTCTTCAACATCCAGCAGCCCGGCTCCATCCTCCGCGTGATCGAGGGGGAGCGGGTAGGGACGATCGTTCGATGACGGCGAGCCCCTCCATTCCCGAGCTCCTCAAGCAGGTCCGGGAGTATATGCAGAAGGCGGTCGACAGCACCAAGCGCGAGCTGTCCGGCATCCGGAGCAACAAGGCGAGCCCGGCGCTGCTCGACCTGGTCCGGGTCGAGGCCTATGGCCAGCACATGCCCCTGAACCAGGTGGCGATGGTCGCGGCGCCCGAAGCCCGGCTCCTGACCGTCCAGCCGTTCGACAAGGGACTCGCCCAGGTCATCGAGAAGGCGATCCGGGACGCCGACCTCGGGCTCAACCCGGCCTCCCAGGGCGGCATCATCCGGGTCCCGCTCCCGATGCTGACCGAGGAACGTCGCAAGGAGCTGGTCCGGCTGGTCCACAAGCTGGGGGAGGAAGGCCGGGTGGCGGTGCGCCATCACCGCACCGAGACGATGCACAAGCTGAAGAAGGTCGAGCACGTCTCCGAGGACGACAAGCGCCACGCCGAGAAGGACCTGCAGAAGATCACCGACGAGCACATCCACCAGATCGACGCCATCCTCAAGGCCAAGGAAGCCGAGATCCTCGAAGTGTGACGGCGCCAGGCGACGACCTCCTCGAGGAGATCCGGGGGAGCGGCAGCGTCCCCGCCCACATTGCCGTCATCATGGACGGCAATGGGCGCTGGGCCCAGAGCCGCGGCCTGCCCCGGCCCGCCGGACATCAGGCCGGCATGGCGGCGGTGCGGGAACTCGTCGAAGGCGGCCTCCAGGCGGGCGTCGGCGTCCTGACCCTCTTCGCCTTCAGCCAGGAGAACTGGCAGCGCCCCCAGGCGGAGATCGACGCCCTGATGCTCCTGCTTGAGGAGTACATCGCGCGCGAGACCGAATCCCTGACCGGCCATGGCGTACAGGTCCGCATCCTCGGGGACCTCGAGCGCTTGGGCCCGGCGGCGCTCGCCGCGGTCGACCGGCTGTCCCGGGCCACCGGGCCGGGCCGGAACCTGGTACTCAATCTCTGCATCTCGTACGGCGCCCGAGCGGAAATCGCCCGGGCCGCCCGGCTGCTGGCCGAGGAGGTCGCGGCCGGGACCCGTCGCCCGGACCAGGTCGACGAGGCCGCCCTGGCCGACCGGCTCTACACCGCCGGCCTGCCCGATCCCGACCTGCTGATCCGGACGTCGGGGGAACTGCGACTGTCGAACTTCCTGCTCTGGCAGGTCGCCTACGCCGAGTTCTTCGTGACCCCGGTCCTCTGGCCGGACTTCACTCGGCGGCACCTCTTCGAAGCGATTCTCGATTTCCAGCGGCGCGACCGTCGGTTCGGCCGCGTGACGGTGTGAGCTGACCGTGGCCAGCAACATGACCCAGCGGGTCGCCTTCGCCGCCGTGGCCATCCCCGCCGCGCTGGCCGTCGTTTGGCAGGGCGGGCTGCCCCTGGCGGCACTGGTGGCGGTCGTGGGATGGCTGGGGACCGCGGAGTTGCTGGCCTTCGCCCGCCGCCAGGGACTGTCTCCATTCGGGCCGCTGGCCCTGGTGACTGCTGCGGCGGTCCCGCTGCTGGCCTGGCGAACCGCGGCCGACGCTGCCACGGCGGCGCGGTTCGCGGCGGCGTGGCCGTACGCCGTGGCGATGTGGGTGCTGGTGGCCCTGCTGGCCACCCTGGCCCGGCTGAAGCCATCGGACCGGCCGCTCGGCTCCACCGCCGTGACGGTGCTCGCCCCGCTGTACGCCGGCGCGCTGCCCGCCTTCCTGCTCGCCATGCGCCATGCCCACTACGGTTCCCGGTCTGCCGCGGGGACCGCGCTGGTGTTCTTCCCGCTGGCGACCATCTGGGTGGTGGACTCGGTCGCGATGACGGTCGGCAAGCGGCTCGGCGGGCCGAAGTTCTCGCCGGTGGTGAGCCCCAACAAGACCTGGTCCGGCACCATCGGCGGCTTCGCGGGGGGACTGGCCCTGGCCCCGCTCTATCACCTCCTGGTGATGCGCCCCCTCGCGGTGGACGTGTCCCCGTGGCACCTGCTGGCGATCGCCGCCGTGCTCGGCGTGCTGGGCCAGCTCGGCGACCTCACCGAGTCGCTCTTCAAGCGCGAGGTCGGCCTCAAGGACTCGAGCCACCTGATCCCGGGCCACGGGGGCGTGCTCGACCGGTTCGACTCCCTCTACTTCGCGATCCCCCTGGCCGCGACGCTCTACAAGATCTTCGGCGTGATCTGATGCGCCGGGTCGCGGTCCTTGGCTCGACGGGCTCCATCGGGGCCAGCGCGCTCGCGGTGCTCCGCCGGCATCCTGAGCGGTTCCGGGTGACGGCGCTGACCGCCGGCAGCAACCAGGAACTGCTGTCCCGGCAGATCGAGGAGTTCCGGCCGTCGTTCGCCGGCCTGGCCGCTCCGGGGGCGGCCTCAGGCGGAACCGCCGCCCGCGGTGCATCGTGCCTGATTGAGGCGGCGACCCGCCCCGACGTGGACGTGGTCCTGAACGCGGTGGTCGGATTCGCGGGGCTCGACGCCACGGTGGCCGCGCTGCGGGCCGGCAAGCGCGTTGCCCTCGCGAACAAGGAGTCGCTGGTGGCTGGCGGGGCCCTGGTGATCGAGGCGGCGCGCCAGGGGGGCGGCGAGCTGGTCCCGGTCGACTCGGAGCACAGTGCCGTGCTGCAGTGCCTCGGCGGGCGGGGTCCGGCAGCCCGGCTCACCCTCACCGCCTCGGGCGGGCCCTTCCGGACCTGGCCGATCGAGCGAATCCGCGACGCGACCGTGGCGGAGGCGTTGCAGCACCCCACCTGGCGGATGGGGCACAAGATCACGGTCGACAGCGCCACCCTCGTCAACAAGGCGCTCGA
>DASWBQ010000074.1:0-3950 GCA_036390535.1 Gemmatimonadales bacterium
AGTCGCCGTTGAAGTGGACGACCAAGTCGCTGGGCAATCTGGTCACGGGCTTGTCCGAGAAGGATTTCGTGGCGAGCAAGCGGACCGTGGCCCGACTGTTGAGGCAGGCGGGCTACCGGTTGCAGGCGACGTTCAAGACCAAGGAGGGTGCGCAGCATCCGGACCGTGACGCCCAGTTCGGTCACATCAACGACACGGCGGCGGGGTTCCTCGCTGCCGGTGACCCGGTGGCCTCGATCGACGCGAAGAAGAAGGAGTTGGTCGGCGAGTATGCCAACCGGGGCCGGGAGTGGCGGCCGAAGGGACGGCCTGTGGAGGTCAACGGGCACGATTTCCCGGCTGGGGTGCCCAAGGCGATCCCGTACGGCGTCTACGATATCGGCGCTGACGCCGGGTTCGTCTCGGTGGGGGTTGACCACGATACGGCGCCGTTCGCGGTGAACGCGTTGCGGACCTGGTGGCAGCGGGTGGGGCGGGCCCGGTACCCGAAGGCGCGGCGGCTGATGGTCACCGCCGACGGGGGTGGTTCCAACGGCCATCGGCTGCGGGCGTGGAAGGTCGAGTTGGCCAGGCTGGCCGCCGAGATCGGCCTGGACATCACGGTCTGCCACTTCCCGCCCGTTATCTGAAGCTCCCCGGTTGCTGTCCTCCACGTCCATGACAGACGTCTACCCGGCTGGGATCCGCGTGGTGGAGGTGGTTATCTCCGGCTCGTCCATTACGTGAGTCACGTTGGAGGAGCTGTGCATGTTCAGCGGGTGGCGATGCCCACTACGCGGGTGGAGTCGTGGACCGTTCTGGGGGATGACGACGTCCCGGTCGAACCGGTCGAGCGGTTCCTGGCCTACCTGAGTGACATCGAGCGGTCCCCGAACACGGTCAAGGCGTATGCGCATGATCTGAAGGACTTCTGGGTGTTCCTGGCCGTTCGGGGCCTGGACTGGCGGCTGGTGCGGTTGGAGGACCTCGGGGAGTATGTGGCCTGGCTGCGGCTGCCGCCGCCGGGTCGGGCCGGGGTGGTGGCGGTGTTGCCGTCGGTGGACCCGCGGGTCTCCGGGGTGACGATCAACCGGAAGCTGTCGGCGCTGTCGACGTTCTACGCCCATCAGGCACGCCATGGTGTGGATGTCGGGGAGCTGTTGACCACGATGGCGCCGCCGGGGCGGCAGGGAGGTTGGAAACCGTTCCTGCACCACATCAGCAAGGGCGCGCCCCAGCCCCGGCGGACGATCATGGTGAGGATGGCGAAGAAGCTGCCGCGGGTGCTGACGGTGGTCGAGGTGCAGGCCATTCTGGATGCCTGCGATCACCTGCGGGACCGCTTCCTGTTCGCCTTGTTGTGGGACAGCGGCGTTCGGATCGGTGAGGCGTTGGGGTTACGGCATGAGGACATCGCCGCCGCCGAACGTGAGGTGACGATCTGCCCGCGGGACAACGACAATCGGGCGCGGTCGAAGTCGTGCCGGTCCCGCACGATCCCGGTCAGTGGTGAGCTGATCCGGTTGTGGGCGGACTACCTGGCCGGCGAGTACGGGGACCTGGACTCGGACTACGTGTTCGTGAACCTGTTCGCCGAACCGCGGGGGCGGGCACTGACCTACCCGGCGGTCTACGACCTGGTGGTCCGGCTGCGGGCGCGGACCGGGATCGACTTCGACCCGCACTGGTACCGCCACTCGATGGCCACCCGGGCACTGCGGGACGGGGTCCCGA
Organism: Gemmatimonadales bacterium; assembly: GCA_036390535.1. Classification (GTDB taxonomy): domain Bacteria; phylum Gemmatimonadota; class Gemmatimonadetes; order Gemmatimonadales; family GWC2-71-9; genus SZUA-320. The sequence goes on from DASWBQ010000074.1 coordinate 1,714, forward strand.
TCGAGGTGGTCTCGAAACTGCTCGGGCACGCCTCGATCACCACCACCTCGGCCGTCTACGGGCATCTGAGCGTCGAGGACGCCCGTCGGTCGTTGGAGGCGGCGGGCTGGTTCACCGGCCGGGAGGTGACCTGGTGAGCGTGCTGTTCCCGATCACCCAGGCAGAGCGGGCCGGTTGGCAGCGGCGGGCGGCAGCCGTCCTCGCCGCGATCCTGGACACCCACCGGGACCTGCCGGTGATCGTGTGGACGGTGGGGCCGGCCGGGTCGATGCTGTCCGGCCGGGTCGCCGGCCCGGGATCGGAGGCAGAGATGCGGGCGGTGTTCCACGACTGGCGGTCGGCACTGTGCCTGGCCGAGCACAGCGAGACTGTCGGTGGGTCCGGGATCTGTTATCTGCGGGCGGTGGGACGGCGGGAGCGGGTCCGGCTCGCGCTGACCGCCACCGTCTTCGACGACGACGTTGTGGAGCAGGTGTGAAGTCGCCGCGGGCCGAGGGGTTCGATTCCGGTGACAGCGCGGATTCCCCGCTGCCGGTTCCCTCGGGCCTGCTGGCCAAGCTGGTGGCCACGGTTCGGCCGGAGTTTCGTGGCGAGGAGTTGGTCTTCGATCCCCAGGACGTCGTGTTCGGCGGCACCTTGTGCGCAGTCGGGGGCTGCACCCGCACAGGTCGGGCCAAAGGCTTGTGCTGGGGGCACAACAACCGGTGGGCGCGGGAGGGCAAACCGGATCTGGAGGAGTTCATCGCCACCACCGATCCGCAGTGGCGCCGCCAGACCCCCTACCTGTCGTGCCGGGCGTCGGTCTGCTGCTACGGCAGGCGATGCGAGGCCGGATTGTGTCCGATCCATCACCGGACCTGGACACGGGCCGGCCGCCCAGACCTTGCGCCATGGCTGGCCGCGCTGCCCGAACCGACCCAGCAGCCCTCGATCTGCCTGATCGCCTCCTGCCAGCTGTGGGTTCATCGGGACAACCAGCTGTGCTGGAGGCACGCCCAGCAGTGGAGGAAGGCGGGCCGCCCGGACATCCAGGAGTACGCCGACGGCATCGACATCGACCCGGTGCCCGGCCATGAACGTGTCGATCTGGGCGGGCTCGGCCCCCAGCTGCGGCTGGAGATGCAGTACGTGCTGCAGCGCCGCAGCGACCAGGCAACGACCAAGACCCGCCCGGTCACGGTCCAAACCGTCGTCCGGCTGCTGGCGGACAGCTCGGTGACCTGCCTGCTCGAGCGGCCCGAAGATGCCTGGCAGCAGGAGCTACGCGATCGCAGGAACACGGCGAGCACCGCCCACGCCTTCCTCCTCTACGCCTACCACCAGATCAGCGACCTCGCGGCGGGCACCGGCTGGGAGGTGGAGTACCCGCGCGACGTCTGGCGCCTGCGCAGCATCGGCATCGACAAGCCGCGGGCCACGCTCCGCTTCGACCGCATCACCCAGCCCTGGCTGAAAGACCTGGCCAAACAGTGGGCCCGTTGGGAGTTGAGCACCACGAGCTCTACCCAGTGGGTGAGCACCGGTGTCAGCGCTCTGACCCGTTTCGGGCAGTTCATGGCCTCCCCGACGGTGGGCGTGGACCGGCTGTCTGGGGTGGACCGCCCTCTGCTGGAACGCTACCTCGCCGACCTCCACATCGAGCTGGGAGGCAGACAGACCCACCGCCAGCACATCGGACGGCTCAACACCTTTCTCCAGGCGGTCCGGCGCCACCGTTGGGACGAGTCGCTACCGGCCGACGCGATGTTCTTCCCCGAGGACTACCCCAGCCGCGCCGAACTGTTGCCCCGCGCACTGGCCGAGCACGTCATGACCCAGGTCGAGCACCCGGACAACCTCGACCGGTGGGACAACCCGGCATACCGCCTGATCACCCTCATCCTGATGCGCTGCGGACTGCGGATCTCCGACGCCTGCAAGCTCCCCCTCGACTGCATCGTCACCGATACCGACGGCGCCGGCTACCTGCGCTACTACAACCACAAGATGAAGCGGGAGGCGCTGGTCCCTCTCGACGAGCAACTCACCGAGATGATCACCGTCCGTCAACGGACGCTGCGCGACCGCTGGCCCCCTGCCGGCACCCCGGTGCTGTTCCCGCGACCTTTGAAGAACCCCCACGGCCGCCAACCGACCCTCAGCTCGACCTACCGCAAGGCCCTCTACCGGTGGCTGGTGCGCTGCGACATCCGGGACGAGCATGCCCTTCCCGTCGTCCTGAAACCGCACCAATGGCG
>DASWBQ010000075.1:0-8892 GCA_036390535.1 Gemmatimonadales bacterium
CACCACGGCCGCCCGCCGGCGCCACTCCAGAGCCACGTCGAACTCCCCCTTCGACTCGGCCCGCCCGGCCAAGTCGGCGAGAATGTCGAGATACCGACGGGCGAACCGCTGCCGCCACTCCGTCGCCCACTCGTCGAAGGCCGGCGCCTTGTCGAGGAAGAAGCCGTCCAGGAACGGCCCGCGATAGATCGTGACCGCGGCCTCGGCGTCGTTCCTGTCGAGCGCCTCGCGGAACGCCCGGACGTCGGTTTCGATCAGATCGGGGTAGATCCGGAGCGTCTTCCGCCCCTGGAACACCTCGGGGTCCTCGGTCAGGCGACGCTGCATGTACAGCAGCTGGTTCAGGGTGTGGCGCGCCCGTTCCGTGTCCTTCTCCGGCCAGAGATAGGCCAGGAGCTTCTCCCGGCTCATCCCCTCGTCCCCGGCCACGGCCAGGAGCGCCAGCAAGGCGAGCTGGCGCCGCTGGGTGGCGACGCCGGTGATGTTCTCACCGTCCTGCTGGAGGGTGAGCCCCCCGAAGGTTCGAAGTTGAAGCATGAGCGTGAGTTGACTCTGGCCTGACGGAAAGTTGACTGCTCGGCGATATCATATCCCGGCATTTCGGGAAGCGACAGTACCCCACCTGCCCGGCCACGGGAGGAGGCTCACCCATCCGACCCATCCGGTGGCTGGCCGTCCTGCTAAGTCTATCAGCCGCAACGGGTTGCGGCGGCCGGGGTACCCCGGCGGGCCTACCCCCGCCCGCCATCGGCCGGTACAATTTCGAGGGCGTTCTGTTCGAGGGGAACACCCGGCTCACCGTCACGGGAACTCTCCTCATCACCGCCGACACCTTGGCGATGGAGGTACCGGGCGCGATCTGCCGGCAGCATGAGCACGATGCCGACCGGATCGAGGTCTTCTGCGTCACCACGGACGTCAACGTCGTGACCAGGCAGCGCACCGGCTTCCGGTTCGTCTGGCACCCGGCCGAGCCAACCAGGGATGCGGGCGTCGCGGTCATTACCCGGGTGGACGGCTGGCAGCGGTACTGCCCGCCCGAGCCGCCGCTGGGCGACTGCTACATGAAGGCATTGGCGCTGAGCACGTCCCGCCACGTGCCGCTCACTCTCACTCCCGCTGGGCCGGCTCGCCCAGGCAGCGCCGTGCAGCCCACCCTTGGGCCTGAAGGACGCTACCGGTTTGCCGCGACCCTGTCAGGGACGCCAGGAGGATTGCTGGAGGGTGACCTCACCATTCTCCCGGATACCATGCTGGCCCAGGTGTGGCAGAGCCACTGCCAGCCGGCCCAGGGCACCCTGCAAACCGCCGTGTATGAGTGCGCCGATCCGTCCCGCGAGACCCGCCTTCTCCTTGACCGCCACGATCCGGTGAGCCAATCGCGGGCCCTGGTGAAAGTCCTCAAACGGAAGATCAGCACCACCTGTGCGGAGGCCCGGAGGGCGGCGGACGGAGCGGACGTCTGCATCCGCTGGACCAACAGCGAGACGGACGCATCCACCACCCGCCAGCTGCTCCTGAAGATGCGGCCGGCCCCGTGAAGGCTGCGTCCACCGGCCCGAAGAGAAGGGCCGGCAATTCGCCATCTGGGTCGTGATAAGGACCGGGAGCGTCCCGTCGGGGGAAGATCCGCGGGGGCGCCGAAACCCGGCACGCTGGGCGTGGAATTGATGACGCCCCGCCGCCGAGCGTACCTTACCTTGTGACCGGCCACCTCAGGAGCATCCATGCCGGTCACTGCCCGCCTCTCCCGGAAGTTCTACGACACTTTCGGCGACGAGATTGCCAATGAGTTCGTGGAATGGTTCAACCAGGTGGACCAGACCTATCGCACCGACCTCATGCGCATCAACGAGCTCAACTACACCCGCTTCGATGCCAAGGTGGACCAGCGGTTCGCCGAGGCCCAGGCCCGGCTGGACCAGCGCTTCACGGCGTTTGAGGCGAAGTGGGACCAGCGTTTCGCGGACCTCCGGGTCGAGGTCGCGAGAGATATCGCCTCGCTCGACGCCCGCCTGGGCCGCCAGATTACCGCCCTCGAAACCCGCCTGATCCGCTGGGTCATCGCCCTCTGGCTGGCCACCGCCCTCGGCATCCTCGGCCTGCTCCAGTTCCGCTGACCAGAAAGACGAAGGGCCGGACTCGCGCCCGGCCCTCTCTCGACTCACGACTCTCGACTCACGACTTCAGGAGCTGCCTCCTGAGCCGCACCATCCGCCGCTGCACGCTCGAGTCCAGCACCCGATCGCCGAGCCGGATGATCACCCCGCCCAGGATCTCGGGCGCGACCTGGTAGATCGGCAGCACTTCCTTCTTCCAGCGGGCCTCCAGCTCCGTCTTGATCAGCGTCCGGAGTGCCTGGTCGGCCTCCCGCGCCACCGTCACCACCGGCCGGACCCGGTTGAGCTTGACGTCGAGCAGCCCCAGGAACGCCTGGCTGATCTCGCCGAACAGCGCCTGCCGCCCCCGCTTCACCACCGCGGCGATGAAGTGCAGGAACTCCGCCGGCGCCCCGCCCAGCGCGCCGGTCAGGATCCTTGTCTTCACCGGCTTCGGCACCTTCGGGGAGGCCAGGGTCGCCTGCACCCTGGGGCTCCCCGCGATCCCGGCTGCCAGCGCGTCGAGCAGGTCGGCGTACTGGCTCGAGCGGCCGCTCTTCTCGCCCAGCGCGAACAGCGCCTCGGCGTAGTTGCGGGCGATCGACTCCGACCTCACGTCCGGTACTCCAGCGTCTTCAGGTACTCCTCGACGATCCGCCGGTCCGCCGCGGTGTCGAGCCGCTCACCGATCAGCTTGGCCGCCGCCGCCAGCGACAGGTCCACCGTCTCCCGCCGCAGCTCGGTCAGCGCCTTCTCCTTCTCGGCCACGATCTCGCGGCGGGCCCGCTCCAGCAGGGCCTCCTGCTCCTGCCGCCCCTTCTCGACCAGCGCCGCCCGCTCCTTCTCGGCGGCCACCCGCGCCTCGGCCAGCATCTGCTGGGACGAGGCCTTGGCCTCGGCGGCGAGCTTCTTCCCCTCCTCCAGCGCGGCCTGCGCCTCCGCCTGCTGGCGGGCCGCCGCCTCGAGCGCCAGCTTGATCGACCGCTCCCGGTCCTCGGTGGCCGCCACGATCGCCGGCCAGGCGAACTTCTTCAGGATGAAGAAGAGCGCGATGAAGACCAGCCACGTCCAGACGAAGAGCCCGAGGTTCACCTCGAACGGTGAACTCGGCCCCTCCGCCGCACCTTCGGCGGCCGCCAGCACCGCCAGCCAGGCCGCGAACATGGTCACGCCTTAGAGCAGCTTGAACAGCAGCGAGAACACCAGCGCGATGATCGTGGCGCCCTCGAGGAGCACCGCGATCAGCAGCGCCGCGCCGCGGATCTCGCCGCTCGCCTCGGGCTGCCGGGCGATCGCCTCGGCCGCCTGCCCGCCGATCCGGCCCAGGCCCAGGCCCGCGCCGATGATGATGAGACCGAAGGCCAGGCCCGCGCCCAGCAGACCGTAGTCGGCGCCCGCCGCAGCGGCCACTTCCTGGAACATCGCCAGCATGTTCAGCATGTCATTTCCCCGTCGTATTGAGAGCGTCGCTCAGGTGATGCGCCGTCCGCGTCGATGCCCGTCGCTCCCAGCCGGTCATCTCCCGCGGTGATCCGCCCTCGGCCCTCGGGCCAGCGGATATCCCCGGCCGCCCGGCCGGGTACTGCGGAAACCATGGTCGGCGCACCATGGCTCCGGTATCAGTCGAATGTCGAAAGTCATACGCCGTAAGACCTTCGACGTTTGGCTTACGACTCAGTGCTCATGCTGCATCAGCCCGATGAACACCGAGCTGAGCAGGGCAAACACGTACGCCTGCAGGAACGCCACCAGCAGCTCCAGCAGCATGATACCGGTCACCAGGGCCGCCGTGGCGAACCCGATGGCATAGTTCCAGCCCTGCAGATGTCCGAACAGGAAGATGATCCCGAACAGCGACAGGATCACGAAGTGACCGGCCGTCATGTTGCCGAAGAGACGGACCGCCAGCGCGAACGGCTTCACCAGCTTCCCGATCACCTCGATCGGCGCCATCGAGATCGACAGCGCCACCGCACCGGCTCCGCTGATGCCCGGGTAGTGCGGAAACACCGTGGCCATGTACCCCTTGAAGCCGAGCTTCATGGCGCCGGCGATCTCCATCACCAGCAGCACCATGATCGCCAGCGCCGCGGTCACCGCCAGGTTGCCGGTCGCGCTCGCCCCGTGGGGGATCAGGCCCATCACGTTGGAGTACAGGATCAGGAAGAACAGCGTCATGATGAAAGGCGCGAACTTCTCCCCCCCGTGCCCGATGTTGGCGATGGCGATATCGTTCCGGACCCAGAGCACCATCCCCTCGACCGCGGCGGCGAAGCCCTTGGGCGCCGCCTGGCCGGCCCGCTGGCGCACCAGCGCCCTGCCCGCCGCCCGCATAGTCAGGAAGACCAGCAGGGCCGCCAGGGCCAGGAAGAAGACGTGCTTGGTCGGGGTGAAGTTGAGCGTCAGTGCCCCGAGGTGCACGTCGGGCCACTTGCTCCAGTGGAACGAGAAGAACGGCTCGATCCCGACCGAGTAGGCGTCCGCCGTGTGGTGGAGCACCATCTGGCCGACGTCGACCTGGCCGCCGCTCTCTGCCATCAGCATCATCGTTGCACCAGCCGGATTTCGAGCGCCAGAAGGGGCAGCAAGACCCCCAGGAATCCCATCGCGGAGGCGAGCGGCGGGAACAGGTCGCGCTGCAGGCTCACCACGAGCATGAACACCAGTATTCCCGCCATCCGGAGGCCCATCCCGGCCCCCCACTTCGTCAGGAAGGCGTCGAACCGCGCCTCCCGCGAACCCCGCATCAGCCGGGTCGCCACCACCTGGATCGCCGTGGCGAGCAGCCCGAAGGTCACCGCACCGATAGCCCCGGGCCGGCCCCAGACGGCCCAGGCAACGCCGCCGAGTACCGCGCTCAGCACCACTCCCGCAAGGGCCATCATCAGCGCTTCCCGTCCGGGCCGTCGGCGTCGACGTTGCGGTCGGTCACCAGCTCGCGGTAGATGCTGAGGAAGCTCAGCACTGCCCCGACGATCGTCCCGGTCACCACGCCCAGCGGGGTCAGCCCGAGCCACCGGTCAAGCCCATGGCCCAGCAGGACGAAGAGCACGATCCCGCCGGCAAACCGGAGCCCCGCGGCGAAGTATTTCTGGCCCAGGGCCATCCCCATGTCGGGGCCGGAACCCCGCTTCCGGGAGGGCGCCATAGCCGAGCAAAACTACCCGCTTGTGAAAACTTTCGCAAACTGAACCGTACCGCCAGAACGGAGGGGGTGGCACGGAAAGGCTCCTCCCCGACCCCAGATGACTCCCCGCTGACGGTCCGGGCGTAGCTTGTCGGCTCCCCTCTCCCCCGGAGACCGCCATGAACCGACTGCTGTGGCTCGCCTTCGCCGCCGTCACCCTCGCACCCAGCCCCGCCGCCGCCCAGGAGAACCCGATCAAGGCGGTCGCGGCCCTGGAGGATGAGTGGGCGGCCGCCTTCAACCGGAAGGACTACAAGGCCATCGAGAAGCTCCTGGCCGACGACTACATGTTTGTCTCAGAGGACGGCAAGCTCTACGACAAGCCCGGGTACATGGCGATGATCCGGGCCCTGCCCGGACTCGGAACGGGCGCCCATAACGAGAAGATGCAGGGCAAGGAGTACGGCAACACGGTCGTCATCAACGGCATCTTCGTGAACACCTCGGCATCGGGCACCGAGCGGAGCTACTGGACCGATACCTGGAGGAAGATGGGCAGCGAGTGGAAGTGCGTGGCGGGCCAGGCCACCCGCATCAAGTAGCCGTGGCCGTGCCCCGGGGCGGGGTCCTCCCGCCCCCGGGGACCCTCGGCTCGCAGTCGCGCCCGCAGTCCCGCTACTATTGGTAGTCCCTCCATTCAGAGGATTCATGCGCGCACGACTCGCCCTGGCGATCCTCGCCGGGCTCGCCGCCGTTCGTCCCGCCACCGCCCAGACCCGCACCGTCAAGCACGCCCCCGACCGGCCGGCCGGCGAGGGGGAGGGTCCCTACGCCCGGCTGATCATCCGCGGCGTCACCATCATCGACGGCACCGGTGCCCCGCCCTTCGGCCCGGCCGACGTGGTCATCGAGAACAACCGGATCGCCTCGATCGCGGTGGTGGGCTACCCCAAGGTTCCGATCGACCCGAAGGGCCGGCCGCAGGGCGCCACCCGCGAGATCGACGCCGCCGGGATGTACCTCCTTCCCGGCTTCGTGGACACCCACGCCCACATGGGGGGCGTCGACCAGGGGACCCCTGCCGAATACGTCTATAAGCTCTGGCTGGCGCACGGCGTCACCACCATCCGCGACCCCGGCTGCATGAACGGGGTGGACTGGTGCCTCGAGGCCCGGGCCCGGAGCGCCGCCAACCGGATCACGGCGCCGCGGATCTACGCCTACATCGCCGCCGTCCAGTCCACTGCCGCTCAAGGGGTCGACCTCGCCAGCGGCTACCCGGGCGCCCTGCAGACGCCGGATGACTTCCGGAAGCTGGCGGTCTGGTCGAAGCAGAAGGGGGTGGACGGCTTCAAGGTGCTGGCGCTCGACCCGCCGCTGATCCGGGCCCTCCTCGAGGCCTCGAAGCAGCAGGGGCTCGGTGTCGCTGCGCACCTGAGCCAGCTCATGGTCGCCCGCTTCAACGCCGTCACCGCGGCGGAAGCGGGGCTCACCACCCTCGAGCACTGGTACGGGCTGCCCGAGAGTCTCTTCGACGACCGGACCATCCAGGACTACCCCGCCGACTACAACTACCAGGATGAGTCCCATCGCTTCGGTCAGGCCGGCCGGCTCTGGAAGCAGGCCGCGGAGCCCGGCTCGAAGAAGTGGGACGAGGTGATGGAGCGGTTCCTGAAGGCGGACTTCGTCTTCTCGCCGACCATGACCATCTACGAGGCCTCCCGCGACCTGATGCGGGCCCGGACGGCCGAGTGGCACGACGCCTACACCCTGCCCTCGCTCTGGAAGTTCTACCAGCCGAACCGCGTGGCCCACGGCTCCTACTGGTTCGACTGGACCACCGAAGACGAGATCGAATGGAAGAACAACTACCGCCTCTGGATGCGGTTCCTGAACGAGTACCACAACCGGGGCGGCAAGGTCTGCACCGGGTCGGACTCGGGCTTCATCTTCAAGCTCTACGGCTTCGACTACATCCGTGAGCTCGAGCTCTTCCAGGAGGCCGGTTTCCATCCCCTCGAGGTGATCCGCGCGGCCACCCTCTGCGGCGCCGAAGTGCTGGCGAAGCCCACCGGCAAGGCGCCGGAGTTCGGCGTGGTCCGGGCGGGGATGCTGGCCGACCTGGTGATCGTCCCCGAGAACCCGCTCCACAACTTCAAGGTGCTCTACGGCACCGGGCACCTGAAAGTGGACGACGCCACCAACACCCCGGTGCGGGTGGGCGGCGTCAAGTACACCATCAAGGACGGGATCGTCTACGACGCGAAGCGGCTGCTGGCGGACGTGGCGGCGATGGTGGCGAAGGCGAAGCAGTAGGCGGGAGAGAGCGGGAGAGAGCGGGAAAGAGCGGGAGAAAGCGGGAGGGGACCTTCCTTCTACCCTCCCGTTCTATCCCGTTCCATCCCGCTCTCTCCCGTCCTGTCCCGCCCTATCCCTCCTGCCGGCTCAGACGCGCCATCCGTTCCCGCGCGTCCTTGACCATCGGCTGCAGCTCGGGGTCGGCGTTCTTCCAGACGTCCACGAACTTCCCGTACGCCTCGATCGCCTTGGCCCGTTCCCCCTTGGCCTCGTACAGCTCGCCCAGGCGCCGCAGGTCCGCCGCGTACTGCGCCACCAGCCCGGCCCGGAACGCTTCGAGGGCGAAATAGCGCTCCAGCACCGCCACGGCCGAATCGGTGGCGCCGGCCTGCTGATAGAGCCGGGCTTCATCAGGATGCGCGTTGCAGAGCGCGTAGCGGCTTCGAATCAGGTCGCACCCCTGCCTGAAAAGCTGGAGACCGTCGGCGGGCCGGCCCTCGGCGGCCGTCACCAGGGCGTCCCCCACCATGAGCATGGCCTGATCGAAGGAAAGGGGCCGCTCGATGGCAGCCATGCCCTTCCGGAACTCCTCGATCACGGCCCGGGCCCGGGCCGGCTGCCCCGCCCGGGTGAACGCATCGGCGAAGAAGTTGTAGTTCCTTGCCGGCGCGGGCCGGCCCGACGTGACGCGCTGGTTCAGCACCCAGAGCCGTTCCACTTCACGTGGGTCAGTCGGCTGGTAGTCGAACGACCGCCCCATCGCCGAGATCCCCTCACTCAGGGCCAGCTCATCGGCGGACCAGCCCAGCCGCCGGGCATTGATCGTCCGCGCCTGGCGATCGAGCCGCTCCGCCTCGCGCCGCCGTCCCTCGATCTCAGCCACCAGGGCCAGCCGGAAGTTCGCGGTCGCCTGGAGCTCCGGCGGCCCGGAGAGCAGCGGCTGCGCCGCCGCGGCAGCCCCCGCGAAGTCGGAGCGGGCCAGCGCCAGGTTGCTCCGGTACACCGGCAGGTTGCGGGCCTCGGGGAACCGCTCGGCGAAGAGGCCGAGCGCCGTGTCGGCCGCGGCCACATCTCCCTTGTTGATCAGCGCCCCGACGAGGTTGGTGTAGCTCAACGCCGGGGCAGTGCCTAACGCGATGGCCCGCCGGTAGAAGTCGACGGCCTCTTCGATCCGACCAAGGATGCTGGCCTGCACACCAGCGTTGTTAATCGCGGTGGGCTCGTTGGGATACTGCTCGAGGAGTGCCCCATAGGCGGTGAGGGCCGCCTCGGAATCGCCCCGGACCACCTGTGCGTGGCCAGCCTCCACCAGCAGCCGTTCCCGTATCGAGAGCTTGTCCTTGAGGGCATAGGCTCGCTCCAGATGCA
>DASWBQ010000076.1:0-3338 GCA_036390535.1 Gemmatimonadales bacterium
AAGCCGGTCTCCCTCCGGGTCCGGAACTTCGAGACCAGCAAGCTCAAGGTGAACGACAGTCACTCGAACCCCATCGAGATCGCCGCCGTGGTGGTCTGGCGGGTCGTCGACACCGCCGAGGCGCTGTTCGAGGTCGACGACTACGGGCACTACGTCACGGTGCAGAGCGAGTCGGCCGTCCGCAGCATGGCCACCCGCTATCCCTACGACGCGCACGTGACCGGCGAAGTTGCACTGAGCACCAACCCGGCGGAGGTCTCGCACAACCTCCTCGCGGAGCTGCAGGAACGGCTGGGCAAGGCTGGTGTGGAAGTGCTCGAGGCGCGGATCACCCACCTCGCCTATTCGCCCGAGATCGCGTCGGCGATGCTTCAGCGCCAGCAGGCGGGCGCCATCATCGCGGCCCGGCAGCGGATCGTCGAAGGAGCCGTCGGCATGGTGGAGAATGCCCTCGACCTCCTCTCCAGTCGCAAGATCATCCAGCTCGACGACGAGCGGAAGGCGACCATGGTCAGCAACCTCCTGGTGGTGCTCTGCAGCGAGCGGGGCACCACCCCGGTGATCAACGCCGGCTCGCTGTACCAGTAGGCCATGGCCGAACGGAAGCCGTTCCTGCTCCGGCTGGACCCGGCGGTCCACGAGGCGCTGCAGCGCTGGGCCTCGGACGACCTCCGCAGCCTGAACGGCCAGATCGAGTTCCTGCTGCGTCGTGCCCCGGGGCAGGCCGGTCGCCTGCCCCAGGGCACGGCGGCCTCCGACCTCCCCTCCATGGAGCGTTGACCCATGCGTCGCATCGCCTTCCCGGCCCTGCTGGCCACCCTCGTCCTGCCCGGCCCGGTGGCGGGACAGCAGGAGGCCTTCATCATGCTCCGGGGCAGTGACACGATCGCGATCGAGGCGTTCCGGCGGACCCCGGGGAAACTCGACGTGGACCTGGTCGAGCGGCTGACCAAGTCCCGCCACACCTTCGCCGTGACGATCGGGCGGGATGGGACCGTGAGCCGGGTCGAGAACCAGTACCGGCGTGCCGACGCGACCCCCGACGCCAAGCCGCTCCAGACCGCGGTCCTGCTGATGGTGGGTGACAGCGTGATCGCCGAGATCACCGGGCCGACCGGCACCAGGATCCAGCGACTGGGAACCAGGCCGGGGGCGCTTCCCTACGTCAACCCGTCGATGGCCCTCGTGGAACTGATGCTGGCGCGGGCCACCGCCCTGGGCGGCGACAGCGTGGCGATCCCGATGTTCTTCGTGGCGGGAGGTCAGACCCTCACGGCCACGGTGCGCCGGGTGGGAGCCGACTCGGCCGTGGTCGCCTTCGCCATGGGTCAGGACTTCCGGTTGGCGCGGGACCGGGAGGGCCGGATTCTGGGTGGCGCCATCCCCGCCCAGGGGCTCACCGTGGTCCGCACCACGGTGAAGGCCAGCGCCCTGTTCGTTCCCCCGCCGGACTATTCCGCTCCACCGGACGCGCCATACACGGCCGAGGAAGTGACGGTCCCCACCCCGATGGGCCACACCCTGGCCGGTACCCTCACCGTCCCCCGGGGACGGGGGCCGTGGCCCGTGGTGATCACCATCTCGGGCTCGGGATCCCAGGATCGCGACGAGGAAATCGCGATGGTGAGGGGCTACCGGCCGTTCCGGCAGATCGCCGACACGCTGGGGCGAATGGGCATCGCCGTGCTCCGGATGGATGACCGGGGGTTCGGGGCCTCCGGCGGTGACGCCGCAACGGCCACCAGTGCCGACTTCGCCCGGGACATTGAAGCCGGCGTCGCCTTCATCCGGGCCCGGCGCGGCTTCGATGGCAAGCGGGTCTTCCTCCTGGGGCACAGTGAGGGTGGCATCATCGGCCCGATGGTCGCGGCCGCGGACCCGGCGCTGGGAGGCCTCGTGATCATGGCCGGCCCGGCGCAGCGAGGCCGGGACATCATCGAGTTCCAGAACCGGTACGCGATCGAGCGGACGACGACGATCCGGCCCGAGGCCCGGGACTCCGTCCTCCGGGCCGCCCTCCACGGCGTCGACTCGGTTGCGGCAACCAGCCCCTGGATCAAATATTTCCTCGACTACGACCCGCTCCCCACCGCGCGGCGGGTGCGGGTGCCGACCCTGATCCTGCAGGGCGCCACCGACCAGCAGATCACGGCGGAGCAGGCCGAAACGCTGGGAGCGGCGATCCGCTCCGGCGGCAACGCGGACGTGACCGTGCAGGTCTTTGCCGATGCGAATCACCTGTTCATCGAGGATCCTTCCGGCAACCCTGCGGGCTACACTCGGCTTACCACCGGCGAGATCCGGGGCGACGTGATCAAGGTCCTCACGGAGTGGCTGGCCCGGCGAGCGCGGGAGGCGCGCTAGGGAGGTGCCAATGCATGGTGTGAGATGGCTGGTGGCCGGGCTGCTGCTGTCGCTGGCCCCGTTCGCCGTCGCGGAAGCGCAGCGCACCGAGTATGACCCCGACCGGATCACGGCGATCGACATCGAGCCGCTGGGCGGCATGAAGACCGCACTGGATGCCGTCCGGGCCTTGCGGCCGCAGTGGCTCCGGCCCCGGCCCTCCGGGTCGATCCGCAACCGGCAACCCGTCCCGGTGGCCGTCTATGTCGATGGCGTCTACCGTGGAGGCACCGACGTCCTCGCCCAGATCCAGGCCAACGCGGTCGCCGAAATCCGCTGGCTGAGCGGAACCGAGGCGACCACCCGGTTCGGTACCAATCACGAGAGTGGCGCGATCCTGCTCACCTATGGCGGGTTGCGCCGGCCGCCCAGCATATGAGGTCATCCATGCGCATTACGAGCCTGGTCCTGGCAGTTCTCGTCCTTGGCCTCGGCGCAGCGGAGGTCGCGGCGCAGGACACCACAGCCGCGCCGGCCCCGAAGGAGCAGAAGAAGCCGAGGAAGAACCCCGACGTCATCACCCACGAGGAGTTGCAGACGCTCACCGGCGTCCAGACGGCCTACGATGCGGTCAAGCGGCTCCGGCCGAACTTCTTCAACGTGCGCTCCTCCCAGACTCGCCAGGCTGGGCCCGAGAAGTTCAACCCGGGCACTCTCTCCTCGACACCGGAGAACCCGAACTTCAAGACCAGCAGCGCCCCGCCGATGCAGCTGTACGTGAACGGGTCCCGGATGGGCGGCGTCGATTTTCTCAGGGGCCTTCCTTTCACGGCGCTCTGGGAGGTTCGCAAGCTGAACGGGACGGACGCCTCACTGCGGTTCGGGGCAGACCACGAGTCCGGGGCGATCCTGGTGACGACCGGGACGCCACCTGCCGCCAAGCCATAACCTCGACCCGGCCTTACGGCCGGGTACGCAGCAGATCGGAGTACGAC
>DASWBQ010000077.1:0-4886 GCA_036390535.1 Gemmatimonadales bacterium
TCAGCATCGCGTTGGCGGGGGCTGTCGCGCTCCTTCCCGCGCCCCCCGTTCTCGCACAATCCTCCTCTGACCGCCCCGTCTGGCGCCCCGTCATCATGGGCCGGCAGGCGATGATCGCCGCCGAGCATCCCCTCGAGGCGATGGCCGCCCAGAAGGTGCTCGAGGCCGGCGGCAACGCCATCGACGCCGCCGTGGCGGCCTTCTACATGACCACGGTGGTGGAGCACCACCAGGCCGGGATCGGCGGCGACGCCTTCATCATGATCTACCTCTCTGAACGGAACGAGGTCGTCTTCATCAACGGCACCGGTGTCGCGCCGCGGCAGGCGACGCGCGAGCGGTACCTCGGGCTCGGCGGCATTCCGGACGCCGGGCCGTTCTCCAGTTCGGTGCCCGGCGCGGTGGCGGGCTTCGACCTGGCCCTCCGGAAGTACGGCACCAGGTCGTACCCGGAAGTGCTGGCGCCGGCGATCGAGGCAGCCAGCCAAGGGCACCCGCTCAGCGTCTGGGGCGCCAGCATGCACGCCAGCAGCGTCGACAAAGTGGCGAAGTATCCCGGGTCGGCTCGCCTTCTCCTCAGGGAGGGGGCCGCCCTGAAAGCGGGCGACCTGTTCGTGCAGGCCGACCTGGGCCGCACCCTGCAGGCCATCGCCCGGGGCGGCGCCGAGGCCTTCTATCGCGGTGAGATCGCCCGCGGCATCGCGTCGTTCTACCAGGCCCATGGCGGGCTGATCACCCTCGAGGATCTCGCCGGCATCACGGCCGAGGAAGCCAGCCCGATCCGGACCGACTACCGCGGCTACGAAGTGGTGCAGAGCGCCCCGAACTCCCAGGGGATCGCGATGCTGATCGCGCTCGAGATCCTCGAAGGCTACGACCTCAAGGCGCTGGGCCAGAACTCGGCGGACTACGTCCACCTTCTCACCGAGGCGCTCAAGCTGGCCTTCGCCGATCGCAACCACTACATCGGCGACCCGCGATTCGTAAAGGACATGCCGGTCGAGGCCCTGCTCAGCCCCGAGTATGCGGCGGCACGACGCAGCCTGATCCGGATGGACCGGAGCATCGAGGGTGAGCCGCCTCCCGGCGATCCGCGCCTGAAATCCGCTGTTCTGGGCGGGCGGGAAATCCGCTATCGCACCGGGACGTCTCCCCAGCCACCCGGACAGGACGCGGTCCATACCGATGCTGGCGAGACGTCGTCGTTTTCGATCGCCGACCGGTTCGGGAACGTGGTCTCGGTGACCCACAGCGTGAACGGCACCTTCGGCAGCGGCATGATCGTGGACGGGCTGGGCTTCGTGCTTAACAACCGGATGCCCTACTTCAGTCTGGAAGCGGGAGACGTCAATGTGCTGGAGCCGGGCAAGCGGCCCCGCCACACCATCAACCCGGCGATGGCGTTCAAGGACGGCAAGCCGTTCCTGGCCTGGAACACCCCCGGGGGCGACAACCAGCCGCAGGCGATGCTCCAGGCGTTCCTCAACGTGGTTGAGTTCGGGATGAACGTGCAGCAGGCGGTGGAAGCACCGACACTCACCAGCAGCGGCTTCCGCCAGTCGAACTACCCGCAGGACACGCCGGGCCGGCTGGCCCTTCCGAAGGTCCTGGCCGACCTGGTGGGGCCGGCGCTGGCCTCACGCGGCCACCTCCTGCAGGTGACCGCGCTGCAGGGGCCCTATCGCCAGGCGCCTGCCGGGGCCGGCGCCGTGAAGATGGTGATGCTGGACCACGCCCGGGGCGTGATGTTCGGCGGCGTCAGCCCCGCCAAGGACAACTACGTGATCGGGTGGTAGGCGGAAGCGGGCGGGAGAGAGCGGGAAGGAACGGGAAAGAGCGGAAGATGGTGGTCACACCGAGCGCAGCGAGGGGACCAGGCGATCGGTAACGGCACCTCCCGCCCTCTCCCGCTCTCTCCCGCACTATCCCGCCTACAAGTACCACCAGATGAACACCGCCGGCACCGCCACCCCGATCGCCGTGAGCCACGCGCCCCGTCCGGTGATCCCCTTCTTCCCCTTGAGCACGAACAGCCCGGTGAGCGCCAGCAGCCCCAGCGAGACCGCATAGAGGTCGGCCACCCAGGTCCACAGCTTCTTCGGGCTGTTCAGGTGGAGCGCGTTGGCCGCGTAGAGCACCACCCGGTGCTGCACCAGCTCGACCGTGGCCCGCCCGGCGGCGGGCTCCAGGTCCACCACCCCGTCGTCGAGAAAGATCCGGAGCGTGGCGGAGTCCCGGCGGAAGGTGGTCCGGAAGTCGGTCGGGAGATCCAGTGACTCGAGAATCGCGGCCACCGCCGCCCGGTCGCCCGGCGCCGGGAAGGCCATCGGCGCGACCGATCGCACGCTCCGTTCGATCCGGTAGTTGGGATTCCAGTCGGCGATGTGGTTCACCGCCACGCCGGACACCACGTAGATCAGTGTCAGCCCGGCGCAGAGGTAGCCCAGGTCCCGGTGGATGGCGTTGTTCCAGCGCCGCCAGGCCATGAGGCGGCCCCTACTCGGTGATGATGGCGCCCAGGCCCCTGAGCTGGTACGAGGTCTTCGCCGCGAACGTCGCCGTCGAGTCGAACGGCTCGCCCTTCTCCTTGGCGTGTTTCATGGCCTGTTCCCGGGCCTGCTCGGCAGTGAGGTCGATCTTCTCGACCACCCCCTCCACCACCGCCTGGTGCCCCCGGGCGCTCATCGGGAAGATGATGACCCCGTCCTCGACCTTCACCCGCAGCGTCGCCCCGCCCTCCTCGCTGCCGAGCGCCAGCCAGCAGCCTCGCTCCTGGCAGACGTCCACGACGGTTCCTGCGACCAGGACCCGCTGGCCGACCATGCTCTCGGCGTTGGCGATCACCGCGGCGACACTGGTCGTGTCGGTGAGCGACGGCCGCTCGCCATAGACCGTGCCGGCCGCCTGGCTGGTGGCGGGCGTGTCGGCGGGCTTGCAGGCGATCGCGAGCGGCAGGACCAGAGCGGACAGCAGAACCCGGACGGCGCGCATGACTACCTCCTAAGGGTGGACCACCTCACATCAAGCCCCGGAATACTATGGGGGCTCACGGAGGGTTTCATGAAACCAGTGTGAAGCGCCGCCTCCTAGCGGGGCGCGGCTGGCCCGCTCTGCCGGGGCCAGACATTGTCGGCGGCCTCCCGGTCGGGGAACCGCCGGCCCGGATCGAGGGTGATCTTCTCGATCGGCCGTCCCCCGAAATCCACCACCGCCTCGAAGGTCCGCCGGCCGTCGAACCAGACGTCCACCGGCCAGTGCACGATCGCCGTGCTATCGTTGACCATCCGGCCGTTCTTCATTGCCTTGATCGGCTTCCCCTGGGCGGCGAAACGCACCTCCAGCACCACAGGCGACGGCATTTCGCCGTCCTGTCTGACCGCCACGGTGGTCCGGGTCCCCTTCGTAGTCACCCCGGCGATCGACCCATGCACTGCGTCCGTCGTGAACAGCCAGTAGTACCAGAACCAGCCCAGGTCGGGCGCATGGTTGCTGAGCGCCCGGCTCATCAGGAAGGCATAGTCCCAGGGCGACGGGTGCTTGAACTGCCAGGCCCGGGCGAACTCGCCCATCGCCCGCCAGACCGCCGTGTCCCCCACGATGCCGCCCAGCATCGAAAGCATCATCGGCGCCTTGCTATAGGCCTGGAAGCCGTACATCGGGCCGCCGTGATTGGCGTTCCACATCAGCGGCGCCTCCCGTTCGTCGCCGCTGATCCTGCCGTAGCCCTGGCCGATCCCGTCCAGCGACGGCGCCCGGCCCCGCGCATCGGCCTCCGAGAGCCCGCCCATGTAGACGTCGAACCCCTCGTCCATGAAGCCGTACCAGGTCTCGTTGTTGCCGACCATCATTGGCCACCACTGGTGGCCGGCCTCGTGGTCGGCCGCGCCGAGGCCCGACATCGTGAACATCGGGTACTCCATCCCGCCGTCGGGCCCGTCCACCATGGTGAACACCGGCCAGGCGTACGGCATCCAGAGCTTCGAGTAGAACTCCAGGGCGTGACGGTTGACGGCGCCGCCCCGCGCGTACTCCTTCGCGTGACCCGGGAGGAACATGTCGTAGACCGGGATCGGGCCCCGGCCGGGAATCGTGGCCCGGGTGGCGTCCCAGACGAATCGGTTCGACGTGGCCCAGGCAAAGTCGGAGATCGAATCGCCCATGAACCGCCACACCAGCCGGTCGCCGGCCACGGTCGCCTTCCCGGGGCCGAATTCGTCCGGGCCGACGATGATCCGGGTGGAATCGGAATCGAGCACTCGCGCCAGCCGTTCGCGCGCGGTCGGCGTCAGCACCTGCTCGGGGTTCTGCAGCACTCCGGTGGCCCCGACCACCCAGCCGGCGGGGACGTCGAGTCGGACCTCGAAGCGGCCGTAGTTGTTGTAGAACTCCGAGGGGCCGAGGTACGGGTCGGTGTCCCAGCCCCCGTCTCGCAGGTCGTCGAACACCGCCACCCGCGGATACCACTGCGCCACCTGGAAGAGCGAGTCTCCCCAGGCACCCATCCGGAGCCCCCGGGCGCCGTCGGCGCGCGGCACCCGGAAGGACCAGTCGGCCTCGAGGGTGACGGTGCCGCCGGCCGCGACCGGCGTGGGCAGTCGGATCGTCGCCACTGTCTGGTCGAGGTTCCGGGCCTCGAGTCGGACTGGCTGCTGGGCCGCGCCGCCTCGGCGGCCCGGCGCCGGCGGCTTCAGGTCCACCGCCTCGCCGTTCACCGTGAGGCGGGTCACCTGCATCCCCCCGGTGATCTCGGGAACGGTCTCGCCCCGCGGCACGTTCGCGGCGTAGATGTTCTGGTCGAGCCGCAGCACGATCGCCCGCATCGGGTTCGGGCCGGCGTTCCGCACCGTGATCGTCTCACGACCCGTCAACAATCCCGAGGACGGCTC
>DASWBQ010000078.1:0-1921 GCA_036390535.1 Gemmatimonadales bacterium
CATTCCAGCGAGGTGGCAGCACCCGCGTGCGGGAGGCGGTCGAGCGATTCGTGCGCGAGTATGAGACCTACGGCTACACCCACAACAAGCAGTGGGGCGTCCGAGAATCGGAAATCCGCGCCACCGCCGCCCGCCTGCTCGTACCCCCCAGTCGGCCAACCGTGGGCTCTGGCGAGCGCCAGCATCCCGGCGTGCTTCCCGGAACAGTTGCTCCATCGCGGCGTGAGGGGAGTGCGCCGGTCGGCCACTTCGCGCGCCACCGCCGAACCGAGCGGGGGATGCGGGCCACAGGCCAGATCGTCCTCGGCGCACCCGATCCGCGCCAGGAAGCGTTCCGCCACCGCCAGGTGAACCACCTCGCTGGAATGGGAGGCGCAGGCGAGGGCGAGTTCCTCCGAGCCCAGGCCGAACCGCTCCAGCACCCCATCCTCGACGAGGGGAATCGCCTGAAACGGCTTGGCCGCCGACCGCCAGTAGGTGATCAGGCCCGGATCGCCGGCGCTCGCCAGCAGGTGGCCGTCGGCGTCGGCCACCGCCACCGACACCCTGTGGATCGACTCGACGAGGCCCCCGCGGGTGACCTCGACCCGGAACTCGCTCATACGGCCCGCAAGATACCGGGCCCCGTCGACGTTGACGATACCCGCATCCACTCTAGGTTTGGCCGCATGACCACCCCGGCCCCTGGCAGTACCCTGTCCCGTGAGCGCCTCGAAGAACTCACCCGCCGTGCCACCGGCCGTCGGGTCGTGGTGGTCGGCGACGTGATGCTCGACCGGTACCTGCGGGGGGATACCGATCGGCTTTCGCCCGAGGCCCCTGTCCCGGTGGTCACCGTCAGGGAGGCGCATGCGGCACTCGGGGGTGCCGGCAACGTCGCCGCGAACGTGGCGGCGATCGGGGCAACCTGCGCCCTGGTGGGGATCGTGGGCGACGACAACCACGGCCGGGGCATCCGGAGCGAACTGGCGGCGCATCAGCTGGACGACCGGTACCTCCTGACGGTCGCCGGGCGGCCGACCACCACCAAGACGCGGGTCGTGGCACGGGGCCAGCAGATCGTCCGGATCGACGAGGAGGTCGACACCCTCCTCGCGGGCGACGAGCTCGAGCGGTTGTCGCGGCTGGCGCTCGACGCACTCGAGGGGGCCGACGCGCTGCTTCTCGAGGATTACAACAAGGGTGCGCTGCCGCCCGCCCTGATCCACTCGCTCATCGCGGCGGCGCGCGGGCGGGGCCTGCCGGTCGTGGTGGACCCCAAGTTCCGTCAGTTCTTCGAGTACCGCGGCGCGACGGTCTTCAAGCCCAACCGGCGGGAGCTGGAAGCGGCGCTTGGGGCCCAGGTGAACCTGGCCCACACCAACGCGCTGCCGGAGGTGCTCTCCCGGCTTCAGGCGGACAACCTGCTGCTGACCCTCGGTGCGGACGGGATGGTTCTGGTCACCAAGGACCATGCCGTGACTCACATCCCGAGTCTCGCCCGGGCGGTCTTCGACGTGTCCGGCGCCGGCGATACGGTCACGGCCTGGGTCGGGACGATGCTCGCGGCCGGGGCCTCGGTGCGCGAGGCGGCGGTGCTGGCGAACTACGCCGCCGGCATCGAAGTCGGGAAGGCTGGGGTCGCCACTGTGTCACCCGCCGAGGTCCTGGCCGTCCATGAGAATGTGCACGACCAGATCGGGCGCCTCCGCCGGGGAGGCCTTCTCTAGGATGGTCATGAAATCGCTGCTGCTGATGGTCCCGCTGCTCGCCAGCCTGGGCGCGGCCTCGCTCGAGGGACAGATCCGTACCAAGGAGCTGGCGGGCCGATGGAGATACAACGAGGCCCGGAGCGATCGGCTCCGGGACAAGCTGCCGCCGGATCCCTACTACAGCTCCATTCCCCAGGGGTCCGAGGCGCGCCCGCCGGCGGGCCGCGACT
>DASWBQ010000079.1:0-2156 GCA_036390535.1 Gemmatimonadales bacterium
GGCCGGGGAACGGCTCGGACAGGGCCGGACGATGGGTGTGCCCCATCACCACGAGCCCCAGACTGGGATCCTCGCGGAGGCGGCTCTCCGCCCAGCCTTTCTGGGCGCTGGCGGCACGGTCCAGGACTGCCGGGTCACGGGTGGAGTCTCCGAGGTGCCCGCTCAGGCGGTCGACCAGGCCGAAGCTGAGGTCGGGAGGGATGAGGCGAAAACAGGCCAGGGCAGGCCGGTTCCGGGTAAGCCAGTGCATGAACCTGGCCCCGCGGTGCTGCTCGGTCAGCCCGTCCCCGTGCAGGGCGAGGACGGTGCGGCCGCCTGCCTCGAAGCGGAGGGAGTCCCCCCCGAAGCGGATGCCGGCCTCCTGTTCCCAGAAGGAGTCGCCCCACCGGTCGTGGTTGCCACCGGTCATCACGATGGGCACCTTACGCCGGAGGGCCGCGAGGACGCTGGCGATCCGGAAGCCGCGCCGGGGAATCACCTGTCGGTACGCGAACCAGAAGTCGAACAGGTCCCCGTTGACGAGCAGGCAGTCGCCCAGCGAGGGCACTTGCTCCAGGAACGCAAACACCGCTTCCTCGGTGGCCGCTGGTGCGGCACCGAGGTGGGCGTCCGAGACCATCACCAGCTGCTGGCCGAGTGCAGGGAGTGACACGGCCTCCAATCGACCACCCTGACCCCCCGCCGTCAATGGCCGACCCCGCTACCTTGCCTCCGATCTCCGAGATTCACCACCGGGTGAACTACTCCGAGACCGACCAGATGGGAGTCGCCTACCACGCCAGGTACGTGGTCTGGCTCGACATGGCACGGACCGAGCACCTCCGACGGACCGGCACCAGCTACCGCGACCTCGAGGCGAGTGGGCTCCTCCTGGCGGTGGGCGAGTTGCGCGTCCGGTACCGGGCCCCCGCCCGCTACGACGACCTGGTGCGCATCCGGTGCTGGGTGCGGGATCTCGCTTCGCGACGCATTACTTTCGGGTACGCGATCGAGCGGGAGGGCACCGATGAGCTGCTCGCCACCGCCGAGACCGCGATGATGGCGCTGGACCGTGATTTCAACGTGACCCGGGTTCCGGTTGCCGTCAGGGAACTGCTGGTGCTCTGTCCTGATCCGGTGCGGCTGTAGCGCGTCGCGGCCGTGGAAAAAACAGCCAACTGCTTGTGCCGTAAGCGAATGGAGCAGGGTGTTGCACCGACTTTACATTGACCGCCTTCTGGTCGTCTCCTACATTGGACTGGTGGGCCTCCTCGGCTGCGGTGGAGCGCCGGGGCCGGTGATCCCGCTGGGGGCCACGCCGGCGCCGGTAGGGGAGGCTGAGGCATGGACGGCGGAGCGGCGGATGGAGCCGCCGGTGCTCCACCGCTTCCGGTGGCTCTATCGGGACCGGTCCCAGAGCCTGGGGGGTCGGGGCAGTGCCCGGATTGCCGACGGCGACTCGCTCCGGTTCGACATTTCCGGGCCGCTCGGGTCAGGGCGGGGGGCGGCCTTCGTGGTCGGGGACTCCGCCCTGTGGGCCGAGCCCGAGGAGGACGTCCGGAAGCTGGTCCCGAACTATCCCCTGTTGTGGGCGATGCTCGGCGTGGCCCGGATGCCGGGGGCCGTGACAGAGGCCGCGCGATACCAGGACGCCAAGCTCACGGCCTGGCGGTTGGTTTCTGGAGCGGACACCGTCGAGTTCGCGCGAATCGCCGGGCCGCCCCTCAAGCTGGTGGCCGAGGTACGCTTGGGGGGCGAGCGCATCGGCCGGGTCGAAACCGTGTTTGCGGAGGACGGGGCGATCAAGTCCTCCCGCCTCGACATACCGCGCGCTCCGGCGCGCCTGGATCTCACCTATGTCTCCAGCAGCAGGACTCAGCCGTTTGCGTCGGATATCTGGGTCCGTCCTGAGCCTTAGCCTTCTGGCTCTCCCGGGCTGCTACGGATTCTCCGGAGGCGGACTGCCACCGGCGGTTCGCACTGTGGCGGTGATGCCCTTCGAGAACGTGACCTCCGACCCGACCTTGACCGCGGAGATCAACCGTGCCGTCCGGGAAGCGGTCGAGGACCGGCTGGGCCTCCGGCCCGCCGGCGAGAAGGACGCCGATGCGATCGTGACCGGGACGATCCGACGCTACGAGCCTGACCTGCCGGTGGCCTTCCAGGGGGTCGGCCCG
>DASWBQ010000080.1:0-7929 GCA_036390535.1 Gemmatimonadales bacterium
CCGGGGATCAAGCCGGCCGGACAGCTCCTCACCCTGAGCACTTCCGAGGCGCTCAGTGTCGGCTTCGCCCGGGGCGAAGCGGCCGACCTCGATGCCATGCTCGGCGCCCTGGGCCTCACCGGGGCGACCATCGTGACACCCGACCTCAACTGGGCCGAGCAGGTGGTACGGTTCCTGACCCACCCGCTCGTTTCGCCCCTGCTGCTTTCGCTCGGGATGCTGGGGCTGGTCTTCGAGATCAAGAGCGGCGCCTTCGGGCTGGGCGGGCTGATCAGCCTGATGTCGCTCGGGCTGTTCTTCGGTTCCAGCTTGCTCCTGGGCCTGGCCGGCTGGGAGGAGGTCCTGCTCCTCGGCATCGGCCTCATCGCCCTGGGCGTCGAGGTGTTCCTGCTGCCGGGCTTCGGGGTGGCCGGCGTCCTCGGGGCCATCCTGATCGCGGCGTCCATGCTCCTTGCCCTCGTTGGGAGTGCCCCCACCGTGAACGACTTCCTGCAGGCCGGGACGGTCCTGGTGATCAGCGTGATCGTCACCGGGGCGGTGATCTTCGGCTGGCTCCGGCACCTCCCCAACAGCGACCGGTGGAGCGGCCTCTTCCTCAAGACCACCACCGACTCCGGCGAAGGGTTCGTCTCGGCGCTTTCCCGGGGTGAACTGATCGGCCGGGAGGCCTCCGCCTACACCGACCTCCGTCCCTCCGGCACCGCCCTGGTTGACGGCGAGCGGCTCGACGTGGTCACCGAAGGCGAGTTCATCAAGGCCGGCACCCCGATCACCATCATCCGCTCCGACGGCTTCCGTCACGTCGTGCGGGCGGCCGGCTGACGCCGGCCCTCCCGCCCGCTCCCGCTCTCTCACGCCCTTTCTCGGTAACCATGGATCCCAACGCACTCGGCCCCGGCCTCCTCCTGGCGATGGTGTTCCTCGCCATCCTGGCCGTCGTCATCGTCCTCCGGTTCATCCCGATCGGTCTCTGGATCACCGCCCTCGCGAGCGGGGTGCGGGTGTCCTTCATGACCCTCTTCGGGATGCGCTTCCGGAAGGTGAACCCGTCCAACATCGTCAACCCGCTGATCAACGCCCACAAGGCCGGGCTGGCCCTCCCGATCAACGCCCTCGAGGCCCACTACCTCGCCGGCGGCAACGTCGAGCGGGTCGTCCGGGCATTGATCTCGGCCGACAAGGCGGGCATCCCCCTCGACTTCAAGCAGGCAACCGCGATCGACCTCGCCGGCCGCGACGTCTTCGAGGCGGTGCAGGTGAGCGTGAACCCGAAGGTGATCACCACGCCGAAGGTGGCCGCGATGGCCAAGGACGGCATCCAGCTGCTGGCCATGGCGCGGGTGACCGTCCGGGCCAACATCAACCGGCTGGTCGGCGGCGCCGGCGAGGAGACGATTCTCGCCCGCGTGGGTGAAGGCATCGTCAGCACCATCGGCTCGGCCGCCTCCCACAAGGCGGTGCTGGAGAACCCGGACCTGATCTCCAAGACGGTCCTCGGCAAGGGCCTCGATTCCGGGACCGCGTTCGAGATCCTCTCGATCGACATCGCCGACGTCGACGTCGGCAAGAACATCGGGGCCGAGTTGCAGACCGACCAGGCCGAGGCCGACAAGCGGATCGCCCAGGCCAAGGCCGAGGAGCGCCGCGCCCTCGCGGTCGCGATGGAGACAGAGTATAAGGCCGAGACCCAGCGGCAGCGCGCCAAGCTGGTGGAGGCGGAAGCGATGATTCCGATGGCCATCGCCGAGGCCTTCCGGAGCGGCCACCTCGGGATCATGGACTACCAGCGGATCAAGAACATCGAGGCGGACACCGGGATGCGGAACGCGATCGCCTCGGGTGACGCCGGCACCGGCAAGGAGTCGTAACCGATGGAAGGCCTGGGGCTGTTGCTGCTGCTCTGGATCATCTCGACGATCTTCGAGAAGGTCCGGGATGCCCAGCGCAAGGCCCCGGGTGCCGAGCCGCCACTGCCGCGGCCGCGCCAGGAAGGCAGGGTGGAGCGCGGCCGGAGGCGCCCGCCGGTAGCACCGCCCCCGCCGTCGCCGGCCGAGTCCGCGGAGGAGGAGTGGCGCAAGGAGCTGGAGCGCATCTTCGGGCTTCCGGGGCAGACAGGCCCCGTGGGCCGGCGACCGGACGCGCGGCTTCCCGGGGCCGAGGAAGTCGAGGAGGCCCAATCCCTCGAGGCGGAACCGGAGCTGGTCAACATCGACGAAGTGGCGCTGGAGCAGCCGGCGCGGGTCGCCTACGATCAGGACGAAGGGGCGGAGGAACTGGTCCGGCGGCGGATCGAGGCGGGGGAGGCGCGGTCGCGCGCCCTGACTCGGGCGGACCACGATCGCTTCGACAAGAAGATCCGGGTGGCCCCGCCGGCTGCCGCGGCCGACGGGACCGAAGTGGCTCGGCGCAAAGGGCGGCTGTCGGTCCGGGAGGCCTTCATCTGGAAGGAAATCCTGGACAAGCCGGTGGGGATGCGCCGGCCCGACTGAAGAACCGAAGGGGCCCCTACCGGGGCCCCGTCTTTCTGGAGACGGCCTTGGCCGGCCGGCGGGTCGGTTTGGCGTCGGGCTTCCTGCCCGTCCGCCCGTCCGCCCGTCTGTCCGTCCTCCCGAACTCCCGCTCGTAATTCCCCATCGCCGCCAGGATCGCCTTCTCGGCCCCGTGGCGCCCCTCGAAGCCACGGCTTCGGACGCGAGCCCCCTCGAGGTCCTTGTAGACCTCGAAGAAGTGCTCGATTTCCCTGAGGGAGTGGGCCCGGAGGTCACCGATATCCTGGATCTCGGAGGCGAAGGGATCGTTGGTCGGCACGGCGATGATCTTCTCATCGTTCGCCTGCCGGTCCACCAGGTGGAAGATGCCGACGGGGCGGACCTCCACCAGGCAGCCGGTGAAGACCGGCATCGTCATGATCACCAGGACGTCCAGCGGGTCGCCGTCATCCCCCAGCGTCCGGGGGAGAAAGCCGTAGTCGCCGGGGAACTGCACCGCCGAGTGCAGCAGGCGATCGAGGCGGAACAGCCCGAGTTCCTTGTCGAGCTCGTACTTGTTCCGCGAGTGGCGGGGGATCTCGATGATGGCGGTCAGGGTCCCGGGGGGCTGGGGGCCGGTGGGGACGTCGTGCCAGGGATGGAACGGGCGGGGAGATGTCATGGACGAAGAATAGCAGGGGGCCCATCCCGAAGCCCGATCCGGCACTTTGCGCCTGCGTCCTGCAAAGGCATTCCCGGCAGGTTCACCTGACTTCTGACAACGCGTTGATTCGCATCGGGTTACGGGTACGGCACCGGTCTTGATTGTGTCCGGCCGCGGAGGAATGCCTGTGACCGGTCCAACCAACTATCCTGATCGCCGACGGCGCCCGAGGAAGCTCGTCCTCCGGGTCCTGGTGGTCATCGCGACGCTCATTGCCCTCAGGTACTTCCTGTGGCGCGTCGAGGCGACCGTCAACCCCGCTGCGGTGTGGTTCTTCTGGCTGTTTCTGGCCATGGAACTGGTCGGGTTCGGCGAGACGGCGCTGTTCTACTTCACCACCTGGCCGCACCGGGCCCACCGCCCGCAGCCGGTGCCGGAAGGCCGGACCGTCGACCTCTTCATCCCGACGTACAACGAGCCGGTGGCGCTGCTGCGGGACACGGTCGTCTGTGCCCTGAGTGTCCGCTACCCGCACGAAACCTGGCTGCTGGACGACGGCAACCGGCCCGAGGTGAAGGCGCTGGCCGCGGAACTGGGGTGCCGGTACCTCGCCCGCACCGATCGCTCCCACGCCAAGGCGGGGAACCTCAACAACGCGCTGCGGCATTCGACCGGCGAGTTCGTCATCACGCTCGACGCCGACCACGTGCCGATGCCCGACCTGATCGAGCGGCTGCTGGGTTTCTTCAATGACCCGAAAGTCGCCATCGTGCAGGCCAACCAGGACTTCTACAACCTCGACTCCTTCCAGCACACCACCGACTGGACCCAGAAGGTCGGCTGGCAGCAGCAGGAACTCTTCTTCAACGTGATCCAGCCGGGGAAGGACGCCTACGACGCCGCCATCTACTGCGGCAGCCCGGCCATGCTGCGACGGGCTGCACTGGATGAAGTTGGCGGTTTCGCGACCGAGACCGTCACCGAGGACATGCACACCGGGCTCCGCCTGCAGAAGCGAGGCTGGCGAGTCGTCTACTACAACACTACGGTGGCGCGCGGCTTGGCTCCACAGACCTACAGCGCCTATAACACCCAATGGGCGCGCTGGGGGCTCGGCGCAATGCAGGTGCTCCGGCTCGAGCGTCCGATCCTGGGCCGGGGGCTCTCGCTCGGCCAGCGGATCAACTACCTGTCGTCGTTCTACTTCTACTGGAGCAGCTGGCAGAAGCTGTTCTACCTGATGATTCCGGCCTTCTGCGTGCTCAGCGGCATCTTTCCCCTCGTCGCCGAGCCGAACACCTACCTCGCCTTCTTCGGACCCTACCTGTTCATGAACCTGCTGGTGAGCGCCGCCCTGCAGGGCGGTTTCATGGACTTCGTGAAGACCGAACGGTACAACCTCATCAAGCTGGGCCCGATGCTGATGAGCATCACCGGGCTGTGGCGGAAGCGGGCCGATTTCAAGGTGACCCCCAAGGCGAGGGACACCGCCGCCGGCTGGCGGCAGCTCAGCCTCCAGTTCGTGCTGGTGACTCTCCTCGGGGTCGGCCTGGTGGTCGGGATCCTCAGGGCGGCGAGCGCGACGGCGGAGTACGACCGGTGGGCCTACAGCGTGAACTCCTTCTTCGCCGCGTTCTATCTGTACCTCCTGGTGCCGACCGTCCTGCTGGCCTTGCGGCGGAAGGAGCTGCGCAACACCTACCGGTTCCCGCACCAGCTCGAGATCCCGGTGCAATACCGGGTCCTCGGGAGCCAGGACGGTGCCTGGGCGGAACTTCACGCCCGGAACCTGAACCGGTTCGGGCTCTCGCTCACCATGAAGGCCCCGTTGTCGCGTGAGACCCACATGGAGCTCCGGATGAACGTCGCCGGGCGCGAGCTGAGGGCCGAAGCCTCCGTGCGGTGGACCGAGGAGTTCCAGACCCCGGAGGGCCCGCGCTACGCCAACGGCCTGCGGTTCGACCGGATCGCGGTGGAGGACCAGGACGCGATCGCCCAGTACCTCTTCTGGGAAGTCGCCCCTCGGCACGGCGCGATGCTCAAGCTCACCGCGCGGGCGCAGGTCCGGGAGGTGGCGGCATGACCCGGTTTGCCCTGCTGGTCCTGTGGTGTGCCGTCGGAGCCGGGCGGCTGGCGGCCCAGGTACCCGACTCCCTGCTGGCGTCGATCCAGCGGCTGGAGAGTGCCGGCCGCTGGCGGGAGGCCATCGCTCCGCTGGAGCGCTACGTCGCTCTCCGCCCCGATGATGCCGCCCGGCTCCGGCAGCTCGGCCAGTATCTGTCGTGGCAGGGCGATCGGGAGCGGGGAACGCCGCTGCTTCGGCGGGCGGCCGCGCTGGAGCCGGGGAATGCGGAAGGGCTGGCCGTACTGGGCGAAGTGTTGAGCTGGGATCCGGATCAGCGGGCCGAGGCGGGCGACCTGTTCCGGCGGGCGCTGGCGATCGAGCCGGGGAACGCGCGGGCCCGGGTCGGCCAGGCGAATCTGCTGGCCTGGGGCGGTCGCGCGGGTCGCGCGTTGCCGCTTTACGACACGCTGCTGGCCGCGGACCCGAAGTCGCTGGGGGCGCTCCGGGGCAAGGGCGGGGCGCTGAACCAATTGCTGCGCTTCGAGGAGGCCGAACAGGTCCTGCAGCAGGCCTACGAGCTGGACCCCGCCGATCCCGGTACCAACCAGGAACTGGCGGCGGCGGCGCTCGGCCTGGAACGGTTTGACGACGCCGACCGGCGGCTGGCGGCGGTCACGGCGGTTTCGACGCCGGAGCTGTACTACCTCCAGGATTCGGTGCGGCGGGCGCGGGGCACCTGGCTCGAGGTGAACGGCCTGGGGCGTGACCGGAGCAACCAGCTGGACGCCCTTCGGGGCGAGGCTCGCTTCTCTCCCTACCTGGGCCACGGCTGGCGCCTGCTGGCCGGAGGGCAGGCGACGCGCTTTCAGGACTCGATTGGCGAGTTCCAGTCACAGGCGGCCGCGGCGGGACTGCGCTACCAGCGGAGCCGAGCCTTCGACCTGTCGCTTGGTGGCGGGCTCCGGTGGACCGACGGGCGGTCCGGCACGGACTGGGCAGCGAGTCTCGGGATGGGGTGGCGGCCGGTGCCGACGGTGCGGCTCAGCGTCATGGCCGAGCGGTCGCTGGTGGACGAGACTCGCACCTCGGTGCTGGCGGGAGTGCACTCGAACCTGGCAGCCGTCGGGGTGGAAGTGCAGCTACTCGACCGGCGGATCGAGCTGGCTGGTCGCGGTGGGGCGGGCGTCTACACCGGTGACGGGCTGGAGGACAACCAGCGCCTCGGCGGGGATCTCTCGGCCGGGTGGGTGATCCGCACCTACCGGCCCTACCTGCGGGTCGGCTACGCCTTCATGGGGAGCACCTTCGAGGAGAACCTGGCGGAGACCGGCGGCTACTTCAGCCCGGATCGGTACTTTGCCAACTACGGGACGATCACGGTCTCCAACCGGTTCGGCAGCCGGGTGTTCTGGGAGTTCGATGGCCGGCTCGGCAATCAGATGACGGCCCAGGAGTCGGCGCAGCCGAACGACTGGCGCGCGTCCGCCGTCGTGAACACCCACGTGACGTGGCGGGTGGGGCGGGCGACCGACCTCGATCTTCGGTACATGTACGTGGATGCCTTCTCGGCCTTCCGGCTCCACGAGGGACGACTGCTGCTCCGCCAGTACTTCTAGGCGAGGGCCCGCGGGTAGTCAGACCTTCCGGCTATCGGACCTTCCGACGTAGCTTCCACCCAGGCCCGAGTGGCGGAATGGCAGACGCAGCGGACTCAAAATCCGCCGGGGGCAACCCCGTGCGAGTTCGACTCTCGCCTCGGGCACTTTACTGCCACCACGAAATACGGGAAGGCCCCGCCGGATCGGCGGGGCCTTTGCCATGACCGAACCTCACCGGTTCTCGGCGCCTCCGGCTATTCCCCGAGCCACGGCACCCGCTGGCTGGGGAGCCGTTTCGTCGCCGGGCGCTGGAGGAGCGAACCAGCCGCACTCCGGTCCGGTGTAGGTGATCCCGCACATTCTTGGGAGGGTGATCTCCCATCGGTGCGAAGTCGGGAGTTCGCAGCCGGAAGCGAGCAGCGTGGCGGACAACAGCACGAAGGAGGTCAGGCGGCGCATCCGAGGCTCCATGTTGGGGGTGCCTGTACGCTGCCCAACGGCGGTCAAGGCCGAGTCAAGGACACGGCCGTTAGCGCCAGAGAGCTCTTGTCTCGGGCCCTCTCACTTCCCAAACACGGCGGCACGACCAAGCCGCAGCGCTGAGGCCAGCGGCGTCCAGTCGTCGGTCCACGGCCGGCCGCTCCCCTCGATCCACCTCCAATAGCCGCTCGCCACCAGTCCGTGGAGCGACCCGCTGTCCGCGGCAAGGGCGATCACCGTCGTCGACACCTCGGGTGGCCCGAGCGCAGGTGCCTCCGGCCGCGCGGCGGACAGGCTCTGCACGGCCCACCACCCCGATTCCTCCGCGAGGGCACCGAGCGGCGGGGCCAGGTCCAGGAACCGGTTCGACACGTGATACGCGATGATCCCGTTCGGCTCGGTCCGCTCCCGGTAGAGCGCGAACGCCTCCCGGGTCAGGAGGTGGGTGGGAATGGCATCGGAACTGAAGGCGTCGAGCACCAGCAGGTGATACCGCTCCCGCACCCGCTCGAGCGTCAGCCGCGCATCCCCCAGGTGGACCGCAGCATCCGGCGCGCATCCGGACAGGGTCTGGAACAGCGAGGTATCCCGCGCCAGCCGCACCACGCCGGGGTTCAGCTCGAAGAAGGTCAGGTGGGTCCCCGGCGCAGCGGT
>DASWBQ010000081.1:0-2628 GCA_036390535.1 Gemmatimonadales bacterium
CCTGCCAACCTGGCCTCTCGCCCTACAGCGCCCGCGCCGCCTTGGCCCCCCGTGCAAAGGCCTGCTCGTTGAGCGGGATGAGGGACGCCTTGTCGCGGAGCGCCTGGCGGATGGCCGTGAGGAAGGTCTCTTCCGGGAAGATCCCGGTCGCCGCCTGCAGGGCGCCCAGCGCCACCACGTTCTTGACCACCGGCTTGCCCAACTCGGTCGCGATCCCCGTGAACGGCACCGCCACCACCCGGACACCCTCCGCCAGCGGCGGCACCTCTGCGATGACGGAGCTGTCGTACACCACCACCCCGCCCGGCTGCACCTTCGGTCCGAACTTGGTCAGGCTCGGGGCATTGAAGGCCACCAGCACGTGCGGAGCAGGCGACGCCGGCGAGAGGACCTCGCTGTCGGCGATGTGAACGTCGGCGTAGGAGGTGCCGCCGCGCGACTCCGGGCCGTAGCTGGGGATATGGGTGGAGTCGAACCCCTCGTTGATCGCCGCCCGGGTCAGCAGCAGCGCCGCGGTCTGGGCGCCATCGCCGCCGGCCCCGGCCAGCTTGAGCGCCACATCGTGCGGTGCCAGCGCCGAGGGGAAGGCCGTCGCATGGCGTGCCGGCGGCTCGGCGGCGGCACCAATGGCGGCCAGGAGGTGGTCAGGCTCGAAGCAGGGCTGCGGATGCCTGGGCAGCACCTCCAGGGCCTCGGTGAGGTCCTTCTTGACCCCCAGGGGAAAGACCGCCTGCATGACGTCCTTCACCCAGTGCTCGGCGGCCTCGGGGGTCACGCCGAGATGGGTCGGGCACTCCGACAGCACCTCGACGAAGGCGAACCCCTTGTTCTCGGCCTGGAGCTGCAGCGCCTTCTTGATCGCCTTCTTGGCGCGGACCCGCTGCTTGTTGTCGTACAGCGCCACCCGCTCGACGTAGACCGGCCCGTCGAGGCCCGCGATCAGCTCCGCCATCCGCATCGGCTGGCCCATCTCGGCGGTACGCCCGGTGGGCGACGTCGCGGTCTTCTGCCCCATCAGCGTGGTCGGCGCCATCTGGCCGCCGGTCATGCCGTAGATGGCGTTGTTGACGAAGATCACGGTGATCGGGATTCCCAGCTGGGCGGTGCTGACGATCTCCGCCAGACCGATCGAAGCCAGATCGCCGTCGCCCTGGTAGCTGATCACGACCGCTTCGGGGTTGGCGACCTTGTGGCCGATCGCCACTGCCGGGGCCCGGCCGTGCGCCGCCTGGGAGTTGCCTACATCCAGGTAGTAGTACAGGAAGACGGCGCAGCCGACCGGGCTCACGGCCACCGTCCGGTCCTGGATGCCGAGCTCATCGATCGATTCGGCCAGGTACTTGTGCACCAGGCCGTGCCCGCAGCCGGGGCAGTAATGGGTCGCATGGGCCTTGAGGCCCTCGGCGTGGTTGTGCCGCTCGAAGCGGTCGTAGAAGACGGTCGTGGTCACGCGGCCACCTCCTCCAGCTTCAGCACCGCCTGAACGACCTCGTCCAGCTCCGGCAGGATGCCGCCCTGGCGGCGAACCTGGGCAATCGGCGGGGGGTGGACTCCCGCATGCGACAGCGCCAGCCGGAGTTCATCCTCGAGCTGGCCGGCGCTGGCCTCGACCACCACCAGCTGCCGGACGTTCGGCAGCAACGGCAGGAGGCGTTCGATCGGGAAGGGCCACAAGGTGACCGGGCGGTAGAGCCCCACCTTGATGCCATGGCGTCGCAGCGCCTCGACCGCGCCTTTCGCGGTCTGCGCCGGGGTGTTCGCCGCGACGACCAGGACCTCGGCGTCGTCGGTGCGGTAGCAGTCGGCGCGCTGTTCGTCGCGGGCCATCGCGGCGTACTTGCCGTTGAGGTAGGCGTTCCGGGCCTCGAGGTCCGGCTCGAACAGGTAGATCGAATTGATCAGGTTGCGGCGATGGGGCCGGTCGCCCCAGACCGCCCAGGCCGGGAGCCCCGGGCGCCGCATCGTTCCGGGAAGGCGCACCACCCCGGTCATCTGGCCGAGGTAGCCGTCACTCGCGATGATGACGGGATTCCGGTACTTGAAGGTGAGCTCGAAGGCCAGCATGGTGAGGTCGAGCATCTCCTGCGGAGTGGCCGGCGCAAGCACCACGGCGTGGGTGTTGCCGTGGCCCAGGCCCCGGCAGACCAGCTTGATGTCGGACTGCTCGGGGCCGATGTTGCCGAGCCCCGGGCCGCCGCGCATCACGTTGACGAAGACCCCCGGCACCTCGGCCCCGATCATGTAGCTGATCCCCTCGAGCATCAGGCTGAAGCCGGGGGACGACGTATAGGTCATGCACGGTAGCCCGGCTCCGCCGGTCCCGTACATCATGTTGACCGTGGTGATCTCGCTCACCGCCTGGTGGAAGACCCCGTCGAGCTTGGGCAGGACCTTGGCCATCAGCTCGGCGCCCTCGGTGGAGGGGGTGATCGGGTAGCCGAACACGTGCCGGCATCCTGCCAGCAGGGCGCCGATCGCCGAGGCGTAATTGCCCTTGAGGACCAGCGGCTGCATCCGCGGGAGCGGGATGGTCTCCCCGGGGATGTCGTCCGCGAGGATCGCCTGGTAGGGGCGTTCGCCGAAGAGGTGGGACGGATCCTGCAGCTCCCACTCGCTCCGTTCCTCGAG
>DASWBQ010000082.1:0-4297 GCA_036390535.1 Gemmatimonadales bacterium
GGGTGACGGCGCTGCTCGGTTCCCTGTCCCCGGTTCCCCGTTCTCTGTTATCTTGTCGCCGCCATGACGATCGAACTGACCGCCGCAGACCTCGAGGCCGCCCGGGCCGTCACCGAGGTCCTCGGGGGGGCGCGGCGGGTGACCCTCACCACCCACGTCAATCCGGACGGCGACGGCCTCGGCAGCGAGGTCGGGCTGGCCCACCTTCTCCGCGCGCTCGGCAAGGAGGTGGCGATCGCCAATCCGACCCCGACGCCGGACCGGTTCGGATTTCTGTTCCGGGACCTTCCGGGGGTGGACCGGACGGGCGATGCCACCCGCGCCATCCGGCAGGCCGACGTCATCGTGGTGCTGGACATCGCCGACTCGGGCCGGCTGGGCAACCTGGGCCCGCTGGTGGAACAGCGCGGCGCCCCGGTGGTGTGCATCGATCACCACGCCAGCCCCGGGCGCCTGCCCCCGGGTCCCCGGTACGTGGACCCGACCGCGGCGGCGACGGGCGAGCTGATCTACGAGCTGGCCTACGCCAGCCGGTGGCCGGTGACGACCGCCGCTGCCCAGGCGCTCTATGTAGCGCTCCTGACCGATACCGGCGGCTTCCGGTTCAGCAATACCCACCCGCGGACCTTGCGGATCGCGGCGGACCTGCTGGAGACCGGCATCGACCCCGAGTCGATCTACCTCGACGTGTACGCCAACGCGCCCGAAGGCCGGCCCCGCCTGCTGGCGGATACCCTGCAGACCCTGGTGGTGGAACCGGACCTCGGGCTGGCCTGGGTGACGGTGCCCCCGGGGGCGATCGACCAGTACGGCTTGACCCCGGACGACCTGGAAGGGATCGTGGAGCACCCCAGGTCGATCGCGGGGATGCGACTCGCGCTGCTGTTCCGGGAGATCTCCCAGGGCCGGATCAAGGTGTCACTCCGGTCGGTCGGCGACGTCAATGTGGCAGAGTTTGCCCACCAGTTCGGCGGTGGCGGCCACGCCAAGGCCGCGGGGGTGGCGATGGCGGGGTCGATGGCCGAGGTCCAGGAGCGGATCCTTCGTGCGGCGAGGGAGTATCTTGCCGGGGAGCCGAGCGTCGAGAGTCGAGAGTCGAGAGATGACCAGCGGAACTGACGTCCTGGAGCGGGTGGAGCGGGCGCTGGACGAAATCCGTCCGTACATCGCCTCGCACCGCGGCCACGTCGAAGTGGTGGACTTCGACGACGCCGAGGGGACGCTGGTGCTGCGGCTCGGTGGCACCTGCCAGGGCTGCGCCGCGTCCACGATCACCCTGAAGCACGGGATCGAGGTGCGGCTGCGTGAGCATGTACCGGAGGTGAAAACGGTGGTGGCGGTATGAGCGAACCCCTCAGCGGGGCCGTGGCGGCGGCGCTTTCCCGGATCCAGAATCCCCGGCTCGGCAACGACCTGCTCTCCGCGGGGATGATCCGCGACCTCGAGGTGGCCGGCGGCCGGGTCTCGTTCACGTTCCTCCTCGGGCGACAGGACCCCGCCACGCTGGTGCGCGAGGCGCGGAAAGCCCTGCAGGCGGTCGAAGGCGTCACCGAGGTCAAGATCAACGTGTCCGACCCGTCGGGCCCCACGCCGGTAACCCACCAACCGCCGTCGCCGCCGCAGTCTGCGGGCGCGGGGGTTCCGGCGCAGACGCCCCAGGAGATGCCGGAACTCGGGAAGGTCCTCGCGGTCTCCTCGGGGAAGGGCGGGGTGGGAAAGTCCACCGTCGCGGTGAACCTCGCCGTCGGACTGACGCAGATGGGACTCCGGGTCGGGCTGATGGATGCCGACATCTACGGCCCCAACATTCCCCGGATGTTCGGCGTGTTCGACCGGCCGATGGTGCAGGGCGGCCGGATCCAGCCGCTCGAGGCCCACGGGGTGAAGCTGATCTCGCTCGGCTTCCTGGTGGACCGCGACGCCCCGGCGATCTGGCGCGGGCCGATCATCATGAAGGTGATCCAGCAGTTCCTCCGGGACGTGGACTGGGGCGACCTGGACTATCTGGTGGTGGACATGCCGCCCGGCACCGGGGACGCCCAGCTGTCGCTGGTGCAGAGCATCACGGTGAGCGGCGCGGTGATCGTCACCACCCCGCAGGAGGTGGCCGTGGGAGACGCGCTCCGGGGCGCCAAGATGTTCGAGAAGGTGAATGTTCCGGTGCTCGGCGTGGTCGAGAACATGAGCGGCTTCACCGACCCGGAGACGGGCAAGCGGTGGGACTTCTTCTCCACCGGCGGGGGCCAGCGGCTTTCCGAGGAACTGCTGGTTCCGCTGCTGGGTCAGGTGCCGCTCGACCCTGAACTGGCCGGCCTGGCCGACCGGGGCCAGCCTGCGCTGGTGGGCGCTCCGAACCGCCCCGCTTCGAAGGAATTGCGGGCGGTTGCGGAGAGGGTCCACGAACTGGCGCAGAGCATCGACGTGAGGCTGCCGACGATGCTGTAGAGAGCAGAGAGAGTAGAGAGAGTAGAGAGTAGAGAGCAGAAAGCGGAGAGCAGAAAGCCGAGGGGTGGCAGCGCGAGGTGGGAGCCGGATTCGGGATCGGTCCCCCCTTCACTCACTCTCTGCTCTCTGCTCTCTACTCTCTACTCTCTACTCTCTACTCTCTACTCTCTACTCTCTACTCTCTACTCTCTACCCTCTACCCTCTACTTCCCTTGACGTTTCACCGCCGCCACCCCGCCGAGCGGCGTCGCCCAGAGATACTCGTCGGTCAGGGACTCCGGCGGGATGAGGCGGCCGGCGAACTCGCCCCGCATCCCGGCCCGGCTCAGGACGGTGGCGCCGAGGCCGACGGTGGCGAGCCACCAGGTCGCCAGGGTCGCCATCGCGAGCACCAGCACCCCGGCGTATGGGACCCAGCCGAAGACGATCCATCCGCTCCAGAGCAGCGCCATGCCGCCCAGGCCGGTGAAGAGGTAGCGATAGCTGTTGGGCGAGAGGGCCAGTCCTCGGGCCATCCGGCGGCGCGTGAGGGTTTCGCCGATGGCGTGCGAGACCGCCAGCATCCCGAAGAGGACCGCCGAACCGATCAGCAACGCGGCGGCCGCCGCGGCGAAGGGGACCAGCAGCAACCCGATGACCGTGAGGGCCAGGCCGGCCACGAGGAGGGCGGCCAGGGGGAGAACGACGATCTGGGTGAGGAAACCGACGGTGAAGGCGCGGCCTACCGACTGGCTGACGGTATCCGAGGTGGTGGCGAGCGCGGGCCGACCCAGGGCGATGACTGCGGCTCCGACGATGGCGAGGGTGATGACGGCCCCCGCGACGGCGGCCAGGCGCTCAGCCACGGCGAACATCAGGGCGCCCGCCCGGGGACGGTCACCAGCCGCTGCAGCGACAGCAGGCCGGCGAGATAGGCGGCGGCGATCGCCGTCACCAGCAACCCGACGCCCACGCCACCGACCGTGTCTCGGAGTGCGGCGACCACTGCGGACTGGGACAGGCCGCCGATCGCCTGGAGCAGTTGCGCCGCGGTGCCCTTCATGGCGGCGATGGCATCGCTGCGAAGGGCGATCAGGAGCGACTGGTTCGCCAGCGACCACCCGAGGCTGGTGCCGAGTGAGCCGAGGGTGAGGACGGCGGCGGCGGCCTTGAGCCAGGGACGGGCAGACGGGCGGACGGGCAGGCGGGCGGGTTCGACGGCCACAACCCCGGCCATCACGCGGTCGGCAAAGCCGGGGCGCGGACTGAGCTGGGGGAGGCGCTGGATCTGGACGACGAGATCGAGGTCGGCGGCGGCGAGCTTCCGGCACTCCGCGCACGTTTCAAGATGAACATGCACCGAGGAGCGCTCGGTGCCCATCAACAGATCGTCGAGATCATCCCAAGTGAGGTGCTGCGCGTGCGGAGAGGTCATACGCGAGGCTCTACGGAGGCCTCGCGGGTGAAGTTTCAGTCGCGCAGATGTTGCAATGCGAGACGCAGCTCGTGGCGCGCACGGTGGATGTAGGTCTTCACCGTGCCGAGCGGCAGGTCGAGCATCTCGGCGATCTCCTCGTACGCCCGGCCTTCGACATGGCGGAGCAGGATGCAGCTCCGGTACTCGGGACGGAGCTGGGCGATGGCCCGCTCGATCTCGCCGCCGAGCTCGATCGCCTCGACGGTCTCGAGAGGGGACTCCTCGTTGGCGCTCACCTGCAGGGCCGTCGCCTCGACCCCTTCGGGCGTGGTGGCGTGGGGCGAACCCTCCAGGGAGAGGGTATCGAGTTCCTTCCGGCGGAGGTGATCGATCGCGGTGTTGTTGGCGATCTTGAAGACCCACGACGAGAACTTGAACTCGGGGCGGTAGCTCCCG
>DASWBQ010000083.1:0-2810 GCA_036390535.1 Gemmatimonadales bacterium
TGACGGCCGGGAAGTTCGCCAACCCGGTCGAGAAGCCGGCCGCCGGCTTCCGGTCGGAGCTGGTCTGGGACGAGGACTTTGCCCCCGAGGGGCTCAGCGAGACGATCACCCTGCGCAAGGCCTCGAAGGGGCTGCTGCGGCGGCTCGCGGTGCACCTGCAGCAGTGGTATCTGCAGGAGTATTCCAAGGCCAGCGACACCTGGATGCTCGGCGGGCAGGCGCTGCTCGACCTCAAGCCCTCCGAGACCACCAGCCTGAACCTGGCCGGCGGCTACTACGGGTACGCCAACGTCGGCCCGCTGGCGCAGGTGGCCAACAGCAACGACCAGGTGAACATCTCGAATTCCGTGGTCCTCAAGGACGGGACCGTCCTCGAGGGCGGCAAGCTCATCAAGCCCGATCCGGCCAACCCCTTCGACCGCTTCGCCAGCGGGTTCGGCCAGCTGCACGGCTCGGCTGCGCTGCGGGTCGACCGGATTGCCGGGGAGGCCGGCCTCCAGGTGTACGGTGAAGTGGTCCACAACCTCGAAGCCGACGACCTTGCCACCGGCTATCAGTTCGGGCTGGGGCTCGACCGGATGCGGAAGCTGCCCGGCTGGAGCGTGGCGGCGGTGTGGGTCCACATCGAGCAGGAGGCGGCGCTCTCGATGTACAGCTACAGCGACCTGGGCCGGGGCGGGACCAACCAGGAGGGGATCATCGCCGCGGTGCAGTACCGGCCGACCCGCAACGTGACCTTCGCGCTCCGGGAGCACATCGTCTCGCCGATCCGGACGGTCACGCCGGACACCCCGGTCAACCGGCTGCAGGCGGACGTCAGCTTCGCGTTCTGAATCCCCCGTACCCGTCCGCCCGTCGGGGTGTAGGTTTCGGCCTGCACCCCTTTCCCTTTTCCGGCCATGGCACCTCCATCCGACAAATCGCGCGGCATCGCCTTCATCCTGGCCCTGGTCCTCGGCGTGTTCGGCGCCCACCGGTTCTACGTGGGCAAGATCGGCTCGGGCATCGGGATGGTCTGCACCCTTGGTGGCCTGGGGATCTGGTACCTGTACGACGTCATCATGGTGGCGTCGGGCCAGTTCACGGATGCCGACGGCCGGCGCCTGGTCCGCTGGGAACCCGATGACCTGGGCAACGCCCAGCTGCCGGGCGAGCTGAGCCAGGAGGTGCTCGAGGACGTCGAGGCGCTGCGCCGGGAGGTGGCCGAGCTGTCGGAGCGGCTGGACTTCACGGAGCGGCTGTTGATGAAGGGCGGAGAAGAGACGGGCGGACGGGCAGACGGGCGGACGGGCAGGTGATCCCGCCTATGCGACCGGTCGTCCTGGCGTTCGTCCTTGCCGGGTCGCTTCCTGTCTGCGCCGCTGCCCAGGCCCCGGCCCGGCCCCGGCCGTATCCGGTGTTCGAGACCCGGGAGTTCCAGCGGGCGGTCGAGCGGGGCACCCGGACCCGCACCGGCCGGCCGGGCGCGAACTACTGGCAACAGAAGGCGGAGTACCGGCTGCAGGCTGCCCTGGACCCGGCGACGAAGCGGCTGCAGGGCGAGGCCGAGGTCCGCTATCACAACCGGTCCCCGGACACCCTCCGGGTGGTGGTCTTCCACCTCTACCAGAACCTCTTCGCGCCGGACGGCGTGCGGAACGAGCCGGTCCCCGTGACCGGCGGGACCACCCTGCACCGGGTGGTTGCCCAGGGGCGGGAGCTGGCGGCCGGGGGCGGAGCTGAGCCGGGGTGGTCCGTGGACGCGACCCGGCTCCGGGTCCGGCTGCCTGAACCTCTGGTTCCGGGGGCGAGCGCCGACTTCGCCTTCCGGTGGTCGTTCACCGTGGCGCCCGACGGCGCGCCGCGGGGCGGCACCGACGGGGAGGTCTTCTTCCTGTCGTACTGGTACCCGCAGGTGGCGGTGTACGACGACGTGACCGGGTGGCAGGCCGACCCCTACATGTCGAACGCCGAGTTCTACATGGGATACGGCGACTACGACGTGGCGCTGACGGTGCCGGAGGGGTGGCTGATCGGCGCGACCGGGGCGCTCCAGAATCCCGAGGAGGTGCTGGGGCCGGCGGTCCGGCTTCGCCTGCGCGAGGCGGCGAGCGGCGCCGGCGTCGTGCCGGTGGTGTCCGACGCCGACCGGGGCGCGGGGACCGCCACCGCGCGAGGCGCGGGCGGCACGCTGACGTGGCGGTTCCGGGCGGAGAACGTGCGCGACTTCGCCTTCGGGACCTCGGACCAGTACCTGTGGGACGCGACCACCGCATCGGTGGGCCGGCTCGCCGATGGCCAGCCGGAGCGGAGGATGATCCATACCTTCTACCGCCCCAG
Organism: Gemmatimonadales bacterium; assembly: GCA_036390535.1. Classification (GTDB taxonomy): domain Bacteria; phylum Gemmatimonadota; class Gemmatimonadetes; order Gemmatimonadales; family GWC2-71-9; genus SZUA-320. The sequence goes on from DASWBQ010000083.1 coordinate 2,320, forward strand.
CCGTCGGGCCTGGGCGTGGGACCAGTCGGCCCGCTACGCCCGGCACAGCATCGAGTTCCTCTCCGGGTACCTGTGGCGGTATCCCTATCCGCAGGCGACCGCGGTGGACGGGGTCACCTCGTGCGCTGGGATGGAGTACCCGATGATCACCTGCATCGGGGGGCCGCGCGACACCCTGGCGCTGTACTCGGTCACGGTCCACGAGCTGGCGCACATGTGGTTCCCGATGCAGGTCGGCTCCGACGAGAAGCGGTTCGCCTGGCAGGACGAGGGGCTGACGCGGTACAACCAGGCGCAGGGGATGCGCGACTTCTTCCGCGGCTACCAGCGGGAGACGATCACCCGGGATTCGTACCTGCGGCTGGCCCGTGACGGCGGCGAAGTCGAGCTGATGCGGCACGGCGACCTCTATCCCTACGGGGCGCCGGCCTACGGCGTGGCCACCTATGACAAGATGGCCACCAACGTGGTGTCGCTCCGCGGCCTGGTGG
>DASWBQ010000084.1:0-10842 GCA_036390535.1 Gemmatimonadales bacterium
GAGAGCGTCTCTCTCGACTCTCGACTCACGACTTGCGACTCACGACTTGCACCATCTCCGCCGCCACGTCATAGGGAGACGCCTCCCCGGCGGCCACCCGCGCCTCGCCATTCGCCAGCCGCTCGGCCAGCCCGGGCACTCCGCGCGCCCACCGCACCAGGGCGCGCTCGACGATGGACCGGGTCTGGTCAGCCGCCCGGCGCCGGCGGCGGCGGGCCAGTTCGCCCGACTGCACCAGCCAGGCATGGTGCGCCTCCACCCCAGCCGCCAGCTCCGGCGTCCCTTCCCCCCGATCCGCCACCGTCAGGAGAATCGGCGGCGCCCACCCGGACTCGGTCCCCGTCACCGGCGGCGTCCGCAGCTCGAGCGCGATCCGGATCTCCCGCGCCATCCGCTCGGCGTGGGTCCGGTCGGCCTTGTTGACGACGAAGACGTCGGCCACTTCCATCAGCCCTGACTTGAGCGCCTGGATCCCGTCACCGGATTCGGGCGTCAGGACCAGCACGACGGTATCCGCCGCGGCCACCACGTCGAGCTCCGACTGACCGACTCCCACGGTTTCCACCACCACGCGCTCGTATCCCGCCGCATCGAGGAGATCACAGACTTCGCGGGTGGCGAGCGCCAGCCCGCCGAGAGCGCCGCGGGTCGCCATGGAGCGGATGAAGACGCCCGGGTCGAGGGCCACGCCTGCCATCCGGATCCGGTCGCCGAGGAGCGCCCCCCCGGTGAGCGGGCTGGTCGGATCGACCGCGACGATCCCGACGGTGCGATCGGCCGCCCGCCACCACCGCGCCAGCTGGTGGGTGAGGGTACTCTTGCCGGCACCGGGCGGCCCGGTGATGCCGATGCGATGGGCCGTCCCCGCGCGGCCCTGCGCCGCCCGGAGGAGGTCCTCGAACCCCGGCACCTCGTTCTCGACCAGGGAAATGGCGCGACTGAGGCCGGCCTGGTCATCCCGGCGCAGCCGCGCCAGGAGCGCCGTGGCCGCTGCCGTCACAGCAGCACCGCGCCGGCCAGCCCCAGCAGGAGCGCGAACCCGCACATGTCCGTCAGGGTGGTTACGAAGACCGAGGAGGCGATCGCCGGATCGACCCGAAGCCGCTGGAGCAGCAGCGGGATGAAGGCGCCGGCGAACCCGGCCACGACGAGGTTCGCGGTCATGGCCAGGAACACGACCAGGCCCAGCCGCGCCCCCTGGCCGGTGACGGCCGCCACCACGCCCACGGTGAGGCCGATCGCCACTCCGTTGACCACCCCGATGGCGAGTTCCTTGGTGATGATCCCGACCGACTGCCGGGCCCGGAGCTCCCCCAGGGCCAGCCGGCGCACGGTCACCGCCAGCGCCTGGGTCCCGGCGTTGCCACCCATTCCGGCGATGACCGGCATCCAGGCGGCCAGGGCGACCGTCCGGACGATGGTGTCCTGGAAGAACACCACCACGCTGGCCGCCAGGAAGGCGGTGAGCAGGTTGACGAACAGCCAGGTCAGGCGGCTGGGCACAGCAGTCCGCCACGGACCGGCCAGATCCTCGTCGGCCGAGACGCCGCCGAAGCGCAGCACGTCCTCGGTCGCCTCGGCCTCGACGACGTCGATGACGTCGTCGAACGTGATCCGGCCGAGCAGCACCCCGCGGTCGTCGACCACCGCCAGGCTGGGGAGGTTGTACCGGGACATCAGCCGGGCCACTTCTTCCTGGTCCGCCTCGGGGCGGACAAACAGTTCCGCCGGTTCCATCACCGCCAGGACCGGCCGCTCGGCCGGGCTCACCACCAGGGCCTTGAAGTCGAGCGTCCCCCGGAGCCGGCCTTCCCCGTCGATGACAAACACCTGGTGAAAATCCTCGACTTCCTCCGACTGCCTGCGGACCGATTCAAGGGCATCCGCCACGGTACTCCCCACCGACACGGTCACCACCTGCCCGGTCATCAGGCCGCCGGCGGACTCCTCGTCGTACCGGAGCAGGCGATCGACGTCGGCGCGGTCTTCGACCTCGGCGAGGATGGCTTCCTGCTCCTCCGGCTCGAGGGTGGCGAGGAGGTCGGCAGCGTCGTCGTCCTCCATCTCCTCGACGATCTCAGCGGCCCGCTCCGGCCCGAGGTCCGTGAGGGTGTCCTCGGCGTGGGCCTCCTCCGGCATCTCGACCAGCGCCTCCGCGGACACTTCCGCTGGAAGGCGCCTGACCACGTCGAGCCGCTCCTCGTCGTCGAGCTGGGCGAGGACGTCCGCCAGGTCGGCAGGCTCGAGATCCGGCGCGATCGTCAGGAACCGGTCGAGTTCGCCGCCCCGGATCAGCGCCAGCAGGGCCTTGGGCGAGCGCATGGCGGGGCCCATCAGGACGGTCCCCCGATCCGGACCGGCGCCGGCGCCTCGGGCCGGACGACGACCCGCTCCACCCGGACTGGCGAGGCCTGCAGGACGTCGACCTCGAGACCGCTCACCAGCAGCCGGGTGCCCGCCGGCGGGATTCTCCCCGCCAGTTCCGCGAGGCGGCCGGCGAGCGTGACCGACTGCCCCGGCGGCAGGGACACGCCGAATCGTTCCTCGAGGTCCGCCACCGTCGCCTCGCCGTCCAGTTCGAGCAACTGGGGCCGCCCCGCCTCGACGGGCAGCCGGACCTCACCCTCGTCGTAGATCTCGCCCACCAGCGCCGTCAGTAGGTCTTCGAGGGTCACGATCCCCAGGGTACCGCCGAACTCGTCGAGCACCACGGCGAGGTGGCGCCGCTCCCGCTGCATGTCCAGCAGGAGGTCGCCGCAGGAGCGGCTCGCCGGCGCGAATGCCACCGGCCGGACCGGCACCCGGTCCCCCGGCTGGAGCCGGAACAGATCGAAGGCGTGGACCATGCCCACGATCTCGTCGAGCGTCTCCCGGTAGACGGGGAGTCTGGTGTAGCCGCTCTCCGCGACGGTGCGCGACATCTCCGCCGCCGTCGCTCCCTCGGCGACGGCCACCAGATCGGTGCGCGGCGTCATCACGTCGCGCACCGGCCGGTGCGCGAAGGTCATCACCCCACCGACCATCGCCATCTCGGCCGTGGTCTCGGGCATGACCGCGGCGCTCTCCCGCGACAGCGCAGCAACCTCGCCGTCGGCCGCTGGCGTCGGCAGCACCAGACCGAGGGCGCGGCCCCAGGGACGGAAGACCGGCTGGAGCAGATGGACCACCCGTTCGGCGCGGCCATGCGTCAGCCAGCGCGGCAGGAGATATCCCGACAGGAGCGTGAAGGGCACGGCCAGGAGCACCAGCAGGACCAGCAGCTCGAAGATCGACTCCCCGGTGAAGACCGCAGGCACCAGGACGCCCAGCGCCACGATCCCGACCGAGGCGGTGGCGGCGGCGGCCGCCAGCTCACGCTCGGTCGCGAGAGGGGAGGCCAGCTTGTCTTCCCCGCCGCGAAGGCGCCGATTGACCGCCTCGGCCAGCTCGGCCTGGCTGACCGACACGAGGGCGAGCTCATAGGCCCCACCGACCAGGGCGATCAGGGCGGCCGCGACCGCCAGGAGGACGATCATGGGGCGGGCTCCGGCTCCACCGGGATTACCGACTCCACCACCACGCGGCGCACCCGCCGGCGGGCCACCTGGTCCACGGTGAACCGATACGGCCCGAGATCCACCGTCTCCCCGACGCGAGGGACATGCCCGAGCACGGCCAGCAGCAGGCCGCCGACCGTGTCCACGTCCTCGCGGTCGAAGCCGTGCTCCAGATACCCCTCCAGTTCGGCCAGCGCCACCCCGCCCTGCACCAGCCAGCGCCGGCTGCCCTGGGCCTGGATCGGCAGCGCCTCATCGGTATCGTATTCGTCACGGATCTCGCCGACGATCTGCTCGAGCGCGTCCTCGAGAGTGATCAGGCCCGCCGTGCCGCCGAACTCGTCCACGACCACGCCGATGTGACTGGGCCCGCGCTGGAAGTCGAGCAGCTGGCTGGCGAGGGACTTCGCTTCCGGCACGAACGCCGCCGGCCGGATCAGGGCGTGCCACTCGCCGGTGTCCCCGAGACCCGGGAGCAGGTCCTTGGCGTAGAGCACCCCGACCACCGCATCGGGACTGCGGTCGAAGACGAGGAGGCGGGAATGCTCGGACTGACGGAACCGCTCGACCACGTCGGTCCGGGCGTCGGCCAGATCGACCGCGACGATGTCGATCCGGGGCGTCATCACCTCCGCCACCGTCATGTCGCGCAGCGCGAAGACCCCACCGAGCATCTCGCGGTCGGCACCGGGAGCCGCCGGCGCGTCCGGGGCGGCGTGGAGCCCGCGCCCGCCGCGATCGGCCCACGCGACCAGGCGGAGCAGCGGCCGGAACAGCCGGAGCGAGGCCGTGGCGACCGCACTCCCTGCCTCGACCAGATCGGGGGAGAGGCTGGCCAGCACCCGGGGCAGCAGGTCCCCGACCAGCCACACCAGCACCACGGCCACCAGGAAGCGGGGAACCGCCTCGGCCGTCGGGTGGGCCCACCATCCGAGGGCCGCTCCCGCCATCGTCGCACCGCCCAGCAGCAGGGTGAGGTGGATGACGTGCAGGCCGCGCGCGGTGGTGGGACTTCCCCCGACGTCCGATACCCGGGCCGCGAGCATGCGGGTGAGAGCCGCGTCCCCCCCCGCGGCCAGGCCGATGGCGGCGGCCCACAGGGTAAGCAGGGCCCCGGCCACCGGGGCCAGCCACAGTTGGAGGGCGGAGATCATCCGAGGGCCGCCACGTAGCGTTCCTGCCGGCGCCACATCGGGCTGGTGGTGCGGCCGTCGCCGTCCGGATGGTCGTGTCCCAGCACGTGGAGGGTGCCGTGCACCAGCACGCGGGTCAGTTCCTGGCGGAAGGGAACGCGGAACCGGCGGGCGGCGCGGCGCGCCGCCCAGCCGCAGACGTACACATCCCCCGCGAGCTGGCCCGAGGGCGACGGCAGCGGAAAGGCGATGACGTCGGTCACGCCGCGCCGGCCGGTGAACTCCCGGTTGAGGCGGCGCATCCGGTCACGACCGACGAACGTGATCGAGACGATGGCCCGGCGGCGTTCGCGGCGAAGGACCGCGTGCACGATCTCCGCGACCCGGGCGGCCGCCACCGGCGCGCGGCCTGCGACCGACACGGCCGCCTCGACCGCGATCACCCCGTCTGGTCCTCGGCATAGGCGCGGATGATGTCCCGCACCAGTCGGTGGCGGACGACGTCCTCCTCGTCGAGGTAGACGAAGCCGAGGCCGTCAATCCGGGGCAGGATCCGCTCGATCTGGATGAGGCCCGAGTCCTCGCGCCGGGGCAGGTCGACCTGGGTCTTGTCACCGGTGACGACCACCTTGCTGTTCACCCCGAGCCGAGTGAGGAACATCTTCATCTGCGCCCCGGTCGCGTTCTGCGCCTCGTCCAGGATGATGAAGGCGTCGGAAAGGGTGCGACCCCGCATGTAGGCGAGCGGGGCGATCTCGATGGTGCGCGACTCCAGCGCGCGCTGCATCTTCTCGTACGGCATCATGTCGTCGAGCGCGTCGTAGAGCGGCCGGAGATAAGGATCGACCTTGGCCTGAAGATCGCCCGGAAGGAACCCGAGGGACTCACCGGCCTCGACCGCCGGACGGGCGAGGATGATCCGGCGCACCCGCTTGCGGGCCAGCGCCTCCACCGCCTTGGCAACGGCGAGGTAGGTCTTCCCGGTCCCGGCCGGACCGATCCCGACCACGATGTCGTGCTGCTGGATCGCCTGGAGGTACAGCCGCTGGCCGGCGGTCTTGGGGAGGATGGGGCGCTTCAGCCCCGGGAAGACGATCCGCGCGTCGCTCTCCTGTCCGACCGGTTCCGCGGGGCCACCCTCGACCGAGAGACGCGCCACGTCGTCCGCCGAGACCGATTCCCCCAGCCGCGCCAGCTCGATCATCCCGTGAAGCACCGGGATGGCACGCTCGATCGCCTGGGGGCTGCCGGTCAGCGTCAGCAGGTCGCCGCGCAGCGAAGCCCGGATCCCCAGGGTCCGTTGGAGCTCGAGGAGGTTCGCGTCGTTCACGCCGGCGAGAAGCAGCGGGTCCGCCCCTTCGACCCCGAGTCGGTGCGACACCACGTCGGTCATGCGCCGTCCTCCCGGGCCACCCGGATGTGGAGCACCTCGAGTTCCGTCGACCCGACCGGCACGGGGGCCCCTTCGAAGAGGGCCCGGGCGGCCGTGGTCTTGGGAAAGGCGATGACGTCGCGCAGCGAGGGGGCGCCCGCCAGCAGCATCGCCACCCGGTCGAACCCGATCGCGAAGCCCCCCATCGGCGGCGCGCCCGCGGCCAAGCCGTCGAGGAGGAACCCGAACCGCCGTCGCTGCTCTTCGGGGCCGATGCCCAGCAGCCCGAACACCTGCTCCTGCAGGGCGGGATCGGTGATGCGGATCGAGCCCGAGCCGAGCTCGACCCCATTGTAGACCGCGTCGTAATGGAGCGCGCGGCAGCGATCCGGGTCCGAGGTCAGGTACGGCCGGTCGTCGGGGTGCGGCGCGGTGAACGGATGGTGCACGAAGACATGCTGGCCGGTGGCGGGGTCGGGCTCGAACAGCGGGAAATCGACGACCCAGCAGAACGCGTGCGGCGACGAGGGCACCGGGGCCAGCTTCCGGATCAGGGCCGTGCGGACCGCGTGCAGCGACGGGCTGGTGACCCGGTCGGGCCCGGAGACGATCAGGAGCAGGTCGCCTTCCTGACCCGGGATTCTGCCGGCCGCGCTGAGCCCGATCGCCTTGAGTCCCTGACCTTCCCAGCCGGTGGCGCCGTACCGCGCCCACGCCAGGCCACCCGCGCCGGCATCGCGCGCGACCGCCGTCAGCTCATCCAGGTCCTTCCGGCCGAACTTCCCGCCACCGGCGGCGATGATGCCCCGGACCCGGCCTCCCCCGCGCAGCGCCTCGGCGAGGAAGGGCGCGGCATCCTCCCCGATCGCGGCCGAATAGTCGGCGATCTCGAAACCGTAACGGAGGTCCGGCTTGTCGATCCCGTATCGCTCCATCGCCTCGCGCCAGGTGAGCCGGCGGAAGGGACGGGGAATGACCGCGCCGCCTTCGTCCCAGAGGGCGACCAGCACCGCCTCCAGCACCCCGAGGATATCCTCCTGCGAGACGAATGAGGCTTCCAGGTCGATCTGGGTGAATTCGGGCTGGCGGTCGGCCCGAAGATCCTCGTCGCGGAAGCAGCGGGCGATCTGGAAGTAGCGGTCGAAGCCGGCAACCATCAGCAGCTGCTTGTAGATCTGCGGTGACTGCGGCAGCGCGTAGAACTCTCCCGCGTGTACCCGGCTCGGGACCAGGTAGTCGCGGGCACCCTCCGGGGTCGGCTTGGTGAGGATCGGGGTTTCGATCTCGAGGAAGCCGAGGTCTGACAGTGTCCGGCGCGCCCGCTGGAGGAGCCGATGACGCAGGACGAGATTGGCCTGCAGCTCGGGCCGGCGCAGGTCCAGCACCCGGTGCTTGAGCCGGAGCTCTTCGGCGGCCAGCTCCTCTCCCTCCTTGCGTGCCACCGGAACGGCCGGGGTCACCGCGGGGCCGACGATATCGACCTCATGCACCCGCACCTCCACCTCACGGGAGCGCATGGTGGCATCGCGCGCAGGGACCGGCCGCCGGGCCACTTCGCCGCGCACCAGCACGACCGTCTCCGCGGTCAGGTCCGCGGCCCGCGCCATGACGGCCGGCGGGGTCCACTGCGGATCGAAGGAGAGCTGGACCAGGCCATCGCGGTCGCGCAGATCGACGAAGACGAGGCCCCCCAGGTCACGGCGGCGGTGGACCCAGCCGCCCAGCTGGACGGATTGCCCCACGGCGGTGGCATCGAGGGAGCCGGCCCGGTGGGTGCGCAGGGCGGTGGCGGACGAGGCAAGTTCAGTCATGGACACTATTTGCGGCATAGCTAGGGTAAGCTAGACGGCGCCGCAGAGGGGGGCAAGCAACCACACGCCCCGTTTAGGTTTCGCCCATGCCCCAGCCCGCTGTGCCCACCCTCCTCGATTTGCCGCCACCCGCCGCCCGGGAGGTGCTGTCCCGATGGTGTGCCTCCGAAGGCCTCCCCGCCTATCGGGCCGGGCAACTCCTCCGGCGGTTGTGGACGACGCCCGTGGCGCGCTGGGCCGACGCGACCGAGTTGCCGGGGACGCTGCGGTCCCGGCTCGACGCCAGCCTGCCGCTGCCGCGGCTCGGGCGCGACACCGTGCAGGTTTCCAGCGACGGCACCCGGAAATACCTCTGGCGCCTGCCCGACGGCGAGGCGATCGAGTCCGTCCTGATCCCGACCGGTTCCCGCCGAACGCTCTGCATCTCGTCCCAGGCCGGGTGCGCGCTGGGCTGCGTCTTCTGTGCCACCGGCCGCATGGGCTTCCGCCGCAACCTGGAGCCGTGGGAGATCGTGTCGCAGGTGCGCGAACTCATCCTCGAAGATCCTGCCCTGAAGCCGACCAACGTCGTCTTCATGGGAATGGGAGAGCCGCTCCTCAACTGGCCGGCCGTGGACGCCGCCCTCACGATCCTCAACCACCCCGACGGCCTCGCCATCGGCGCCCGTCACATCACGGTGTCCACGGTCGGCATCGTGCCGGCGATGCGGGAGCTGGCGAAGCGTCCCGAGCAGTTCCGGCTGGCGATCTCGCTGCACAGCCCGCACCCGGCCGACCGGCTGTCGATCATGCCGATCGAGAAGAAGTACGACCTGAAGGCGGTCCTCGACGCCGCCCGGGCGTTCGCCCGCCGCATCACCTTCGAGTACGTCCTGATCGCGGGCGTGAACGACCGGGACGGCGATGCCGACGCGCTGGCGAAGGCAGCGCGACGGCTTGGAGCCATGGTGAATCTGCTGCCGCTCCATCCCGGCGGCGGATCCGGGCTCACCCCCACTCCCCCTGCCACCATTCGCGCCTTCGCCGAGCGGCTCCGCTCGCTCGGCATCGAGGCGGTGGTGCGCCGGAGCCGCGGCCTCGACATCGACGCGGCCTGCGGGCAGCTCTTCGTCAAGATGGGACGGAAGCGGGCCAGCGCCGGCTGAAATGCGCCGCCTGATCACCGCGGTCCTCGCGGCCCTGGTGCGGATCTTCTTCCGCCGGGTCGAGATCGCCGGCCGCGAAAACGTTCCGGTGACCGGGCCGGTGATCCTGGCCGGCAACCACCCGAACGCACTGATCGACCCGGTCATGCTGCTGGTCCACGCCGGGCGACCGGTGTCCTTCATGGCGAAGGAACCGCTGTTCCGGACGCCGGTCATCGGCTGGCTGGTGCGTGGGCTCGACTCGATTCCCGTCTACCGCCGCATGGACCAGGCGGACACCCGGCGGAACCTGGCAACCTTCACCGCGGCCCGCGCGCTCCTGTCCGCCGGTGGCTGCATCGCCATCTTCCCGGAGGGTACGTCCCACAGCGACCCGGCCATGAAGCCGTTTCGCACCGGGGCCGCGCGGATCGCACTGGGAGCCGGCGCCGGCGGGCTGGTTATCGTCCCGGTCGGCCTGTTCTACACCGCCAAGACCCGGTTCCGGAGCACGGCGCTGCTCTGCTTCGGGCCACCGCTTCAGGTGTCGTCGACGGACGCTGCCCCGGGCGAGCCGGCCGCGGGCCCGGTCCGCGACCTGACCCGACAGCTCGAGGAAGCCCTCGCGGCCCTCACCGTCCAGGCCGACCGGCACGAGGCCCTCACGCTGGCCGAGGCCGCCGAACGGATTCTCTCGTCGTCCAGCGGTGAACCCACCGACCTGACCGACCGGCTGCAGCTCCGCCAGCGGCTGATCGCCGGTTACGCCCGGCTCCGCTCGGACCGCCCGGACCGGCTGGCCGCGATCACGTCGCGCATCACCCGCTACGCCGCGTCCCTTGCCGAGGCGGACCTCACGCCCGAGCGGCTGCCGGCCCATGGCTACCGCGCAGCTACGGTCCTGCGCGTCACCCTCCGGGCGGTGGTCGTGCTGACGCTGTTGCTTCCGCTGGCACTGGTCGGCGGCGCCATCCACGCGCCGGCGTGGCTGCTCATCGACCGGATCGCGCGCCATTACGAGCGAACCAGCCCGGACCTGGTCGCGACGGTGAAAGCCCTTGCGGGCGTGCTCTTCTATCTGCTCACCTGGCTGATCGCAGCCTGGTGGGCCGGCCATGAGTGGGGCTGGGGACCGGGGCTGGGCGCGCTGGCAGGGGCCCCCGTCGCCGGCTGGGCAGCCCTGCGATTCCTCGAGGAGGCGGACCGACTGATCGGCGGGGCGCGGGGATTGCTGCTGGCCATGACGGGGCGGCGGCGGTTCCTCCGGCTGGTGGCGGAGCGGGACGCCATCCGCGAGGAGCTGCGCCTCCTCGGCCGCACCTACGGCGTCTAGGTCAGGCGACGCGGTCTGGCGGGGCGTCACCGCGGAAGAACGCGCGCAGGTTCTCTACCGCGCGCAGCCCCATGGCGGTGCGGGTCTCCTCGGTGGCGCTGCCGAGGTGCGGAAGCAGCACCGTGTTGGGAGCGGCCAGGAGGCGGGGGTGGATCCGTGGTTCGTGCTCGAAGACGTCCAGCCCCGCCCCACCCAGCGTCCCGGCATGAAGGGCGGCGGCCAGCGCGGCCTCATCCACGATCTCGCCCCGAGCGGTGTTGATCAGCACCGCGTGCCGCTGCATCCGGCCGATGGCTTCCGCGTCAAGCAGGTGCCGGGTGTCCGCTGACAGGGGAAGGTGCAGCGAGACGATGTCGGCCGAGGCCAGCAGGGACTCGAGGTCGGTCGCCGCGACTGCCCCGGTTTCCGCCAGGACCTCCGCCGCAATCGGCCGGCGGGCGCATGCCAGCACCCGCATCCCGAAACCGTGGTGGGCCCGGCGGGCCACTGCCTGCCCGATCCGCCCGAATCCCACGATGCCCAGCGTCCGCCCC
>DASWBQ010000085.1:0-6807 GCA_036390535.1 Gemmatimonadales bacterium
GAAATCGGGCTCGGCATCCATTACTGTCACACCGTAGTCCCACACAGGAGGCGGGTCCGGGCGGGAAGGACGTATATTCCTTTCCGCCTATGGACCCCCTCGAGGCCTACTTCGCCCCCTACCGGGCCGGGACGGTCGGGCAGGACCAGACCTTCCTCGGCCCCTACGGGGAGCGCCGGATCGTCTACGCCGACTGGACCGCCAGCGGCCGGCTGTATCGCCCCATCGAAACCCGGCTGCTCGACCTGTTCGGCCCCTTCGTCGGCAACACCCACTCGGAGTCGAGCGTCACCGGCACCGCCATGACGCTGGCCTATCACGAGGCCCACGACATCCTCAAGCGCCACGTCAACGCCGGCCCCGACGACCTGATCATCACCTGCGGGTCGGGCATGACGGCGGCGGTCAACAAGTTCCAGCGGATCCTGGGGCTCAAGGCCCCCGAGCGGCTCCGGGACTTCGTCCGGATCCCCGACGACGAACGGCCGGTGGTGTTCGTGACCCACATGGAACACCACTCCAACCACACCTCGTGGTACGAGACGGTGGCCGACGTGGTGGTGGTGCCGCCGGACCCGCACGGGGTGGTGGACCTGGCCGCCCTCGAAGCCCTCCTCCACGAGTACCGCGCCCGCCCCGTCAAGATCGGGGCCTTCTCCGCCTGCTCCAACGTGACCGGGATCTTCACCCCGATCCACGCGATGGCGCGGCTGATGCACCGGGCGGGCGGAGTGGCGTTTGCGGACTATGCGGCCAGCGCGCCCTACGTCCCGATCGACATGCACCCCGACGACCCCGAGGAGCGGCTCGACGCGGTGATGTTCTCCCCGCACAAGTTCCTCGGCGGTCCTGGCTCGGCCGGCGTGCTGGTGTTCGACCGGACGCTCTACCGGAACCGCACCCCGGACGATTCCGGCGGCGGCACCGTGGCGTGGACCAACCCGTGGGGGCAGTACGCCTTCCTCGACGACATCGAGGCGCGGGAGGATGCCGGCACGCCCGGCTTCCTGCAGACGATCAAGGCGGCACTGGCGGTGCAGCTCAAGGAGGAGATGGGCACCGGGCCGATGGGCGACCGGGAAGCCCGGATCGTCCCCTACGCGATGGACCGGCTGGCCGCGATTCCCCGGGTCCACGTCCTCGCTCAGGGGAACCGCCACCGGCTGGCGATGCTCTCCTTCTGGGTCGAGGACATCCACTACAACCTGATGGTGCGCCTCCTGAACGACCGGTTCGGGGTCCAGGCCCGGGGCGGCTGCTCCTGCGCCGGCACCTACGGGCACTACCTCCTCAACGTGGATCCGTCGCGCTCCAAGGCGATCACCGACCGGATCGACCGGGGCGACCTCTCGGACAAGCCGGGATGGACCCGGCTGTCGTTCCACCCCAGCACCACGATGGCCGACATCGACCACGCGCTGCACGCCGTCGCCGAAGTGGTGGCCAACATCGACGACTGGTCGAAGGACTACCTGTACTCGGCCAGGACCAACGAGTACAGCCACCGCGACGGCGATACGGCCGCCCGGGCCCGGGTGCAGGCGTGGTTCGCCGCGGGTCGGGACCAAGGAACTTTCACCGCTGCTTCACTATCGCTTTAGAGGGTTCAAACCTATGGTAAGAGCAGGATTCTCCGAGGCCCATTCCGTTCCCCGCCACTCTCCAGAGGTTGCCATGGTGCGTCGACTCGCTGGTGCACTGCTCCTTGTCCTCTCGGCCGGTTGCCAGCCGGCAGCCGAGCCGCCGGCGGCCGCCGCCACCGGTCCGGCACTGAGCCCGAACGACCGGCTGGTCCTCGCCTCCGCCCGGGTCGCCATGCCGCCCGAGGACTTCGACGTCTCCACCCTCCCCAACGCCGGCTCCGAAGACGCCAAGCTGGTGATGTCCTACTGCGGTCAGTGCCACGCGGTCCCGTCGCCGGGAACGCACAGCGCCGTCGAGTGGCCGGTGGTGAACCGGCGGATGTGGCTCCGAATGGAGATGCTGCCGGACAGCCTGGGGATTCGTGTCCCGGAGATCGGTGAGCGGGTACGGATCACCTCCTACCTGACCACGAACGCCCTCAAGGTGAGCCCCGAGAACCTGCCGCCCGGCAACGGCCAGGCGGCGTTCGTGGAGGTCTGCAGCCGGTGCCATGCCCTGCCGGACCCGCGCATCCACACGGCCAAGGACTGGCCGGCAGTCTTCCTCCGGATGGAGGGCAACATCCAGCGGATGAAGGTCCGTCCCCCGACCCAGCTGCAGGGCACCCAGATTCTGACGTACCTGCAGGAGGTCGGCCGGCAGTAGCCATTCCCCCTGGGCTCGCCGGCTCGCCCGGGCACGGGGTTCCTCCCCGAGCCCGGGCGGTTTCTTTTCAGTCTCCTCCTCGGACGAGACCCCGATGCCTCCCTCACCCGGCCCCATCATCGACCTGCGCTCGGACACCGTCACCCAGCCGTCGGCCGGGATGCGCGAGGCGATGGCGCGGGCCGTCGTCGGGGACGACCAGTACGGCGAGGACCCGACGATCAACCTGCTGCAGGAGCAGGTCGCCGGGCTCTTCGGCAAGGAAGCCGCGCTCTGGCTTCCCACCGGGACGATGGCGAACCAGGCAGCGCTCCGGGCGTTGACCCGCCCCGGCGACGACGTGATCGTCAGCCGGGAGAGTCACGCGGTGTGGCACGAGGCGGGGGGCGCGGCGGCGCTGGCGGGGGTCCAGTGCACCGAGATCGGGACCGGCGGGCTGTTCACGGCCGAGGAGTTCACCGCCGCGGTCAAGCCGAGGGGCCACATGCTCTATCCCGCCACGACCCTGGTGGAGATCGAGAACACCCACAACCGGTGCGGCGGGGTAGTCTTCCCGCAGGCCGAGGCGGTCAGGATCTGCGCCGCGGCGCGGCAGCGCGAAATCCGCAGCTATCTCGACGGCGCCCGGATCTGGAACGTGGCCGCGGCCACGGGGATGTCACTGGCCGAACTGGCCGAGCCATTCGACCTGGTGGGGGCGGCGCTGTCCAAGGGCATCGGTGCGCCGGGCGGGGCGATCCTGGCCGGGAGCCGCGAGCTGATCGCGGGGGCCACCCGCGGGCGGCGAATCCTCGGCGGCGCCATGCGACAGGTGGGGATCTTCGCCGCGGCGGCCCTCTACGGGCTGGAGCACAACCTGGCCCGGCTGGCGGAGGACCACGCCAACGCCCGGCGAATCGCGGAGCGGCTCGCCGGCCTTCCCGGGGTACACCTCGACCTGGGCACGGTCCAGACCAACATCGTGGTCTTCCACCTGGCACCCGGGGCACCCGACGCGCCGACCCTGGTAGCGCGGATGCGGGAGCGGGGAGTGCGACTGCTGCCGTTCGGGCCGCGGATCATCCGGATGGCCACGCACCTGGACGTCAGCGCGGCCGACTGCGACGCGGCGGCGGGGATGATTGTCGAGGAGCTGGAGAGGGCGGGATAGAGCGGGAGAGGGCGGGAGAAAGCGGGAGCCGGCGGGCGGGTTCTCCCGCCCGCAATGCTTCACGCGAACTTCTGCTCCACGATCTTCAGGATCGCCGCTTCGCGTGCCGCCGCCTCGCGCTCGATCCGCTCCCCTTCCGCGAGGATGGGAGCGATGGCCGCCTTGTCCTTGACCCCGCCGACGTTGGTCCGGACGTTGAGCCAGGCCCCGCGCACCGCGGTGCGGGCGCAGATCGCCCCCACGCCGGCGTCGGACGCCGAGGCCGGGTTCCCCTGCTCCGCCATGGCGTGCAGCAGGTCGAAGCTGGCGAAGGCCGCCTTCATCACCTCGAACGGCACCTTGAGCGCCCCGAGGTTGGCCGCGGCGAGGGCGGCGGAACGGGCTGACTTTTCCGCTTCGGTCGCCCGGGGCATGGCAAGCGCCGCCATCACCTGGTTGAAGGCCCGGGTGTCCTCATCCACCAGGCGGAGCAGTTCTTCCTTGAGCCGCTGCCCCCGTTCCGCCCAGCCGGAGAACTCCTCCCAGCGCCCGTCCCACCCGCGCTTGTGCGACGAGAGGTTCGCCACCATGGCGCCCAGCGAGGCCCCGAGCGCGCCGACCAGGGCCGCTACCGAGCCGCCGCCGGGGGCGACCGACTCGGAGGCCGTCTCCTCGACGAATTGCCGGACCGTCATCCCGACGAGCGGCGCCAGTCCGGCGTCGCGGAGGCGGTACTCGATGATCCGCTCCCCGGGGACGAAGGGGGCGACCTCGGAGAGGCCCAGCGACTTCACCGCGATCTTGACCAGTTCCGCCTCCGACACGCCGAGCGACCGCTGCTGCTTCCGGAGATAGTGCCGCCCGGCGTCGAGGAGGCAGGAGAGCGGCACCAGCCCGACGAGTTCCGAGCCGGTCACCCGCACGCCGCGCGCGTCCGCGGCACGGCAGACCTCGTCGAAGGCGACGTGCAGCGGGGTGGTCCGGACGTCGGTGAGGTTCATCGAGACCTGGGCGATGCCATACTCCTCGATGTACCAGCCGATCGCCTTCACCGCCTTGAGAGTTCCCGGGATCATGACCGGGTTGCCGGCGGCGTCGGTGACCAGCTTGCCGGTGAGCGGGTTGCCCTCGCGCTTCGGGCGGCCGGCCTCGCGGACGGCGAAGGCGATGGCGGTGGCCCGGCGGGTGGAGGTGGTGTTGAGGTTGACGTTGTAGGCGACGAGGAAGTCGCGCGCGCCGATGACGGTGGCGCCGCTCTTCGGGTTGAACTCGGCGGGGCCAGCGTCGGGCCGCCAGGCGGGGTCGGCCATCTTCCGGGCAAGTCCCTCGTATTCGCCGGCCCGGATCACGGCGAGGTTCTTCCGGCCGGGATCGGGCTGGGCGGCCTCGTAGAGATAGACGGGGATGCCCAGCTCGCGGCCCACCCGGTCGGCCAGTTCCCGCGCCAGTGCAGCCGTCTCCTCCATGGTGATGCCGGAGATCGGCACCAGCGGGCAGACGTCGGTGGCGCCCATCCGGGGGTGTTCCCCGGCGTGGTGGCGCATGTCGATCAGCTCGGCCGCCCGGGCGATGGCGCGGAAGGCGGCCTCGACGACCGCCTCGGGCGGGCCCGCGAAGGTCACCACGGTGCGGTTGGTGGCCTTGCCCGGGTCGACGTGCAGCAGGGTGGCACCCTCCACCGAAGTGATCCGATCGGTGATCTGGCGGATGATGTCTGGGTTGCGGCCCTCGGAAAAATTGGGGACGCATTCGATGAGCGGTGGCATGCTGGAATCTAGCTGCTGCGAAGGGACAGGGAACAGGAAGCAGGAAACAGGATAAGAACCGAGAGAAGGACCGCTACTCTCCACTCTCTGTTCCCTGTTCCCTGTTCCCTGTTCCCTGCGCCCTGTTCCCTGGTTCTCAGCAACCTACTCGTAGCGGAGGGACTCCACCGGGTCCACGGCGGCGGCGCGGCGGGCGGGAAGGAAGCCGGCCAGGAGGCCCACTGCCACCAGGGTGCCGACGCAGAGGATGACGATCGGCCAGGACACGGCCGGTCGGAGGATGTACAGCATGGCCTGGTTGCCCTCGGTGGGGATCTGGCTGACGCCGACCACGATCAGAATGGCCGCGGTGAGGCCGGCCAGGCCGCCCGACACCGCGATCGCCACCGCCTCGAACAGGAACTGGACCATCACGTGGACCCGCCTGGCTCCGAGGGCCAGTTTGATGCCGATTTCCTGGGTGCGCTCCTTGACCACGACGTACATGATGTTGGCGACGCCGACCCCGGCGACGATCAGGGTGAAGAACCCGACCAGCCCCATGAAGACCTGGATGCCGAGTCCGACCGCCTTGGTCTCCTTCTCGTCCTCGATGAAGTCCCAGATCCAGAGGGAACGCTCGTCGGCGGGGTCGAAGCGGTACTTCCGGGCCAGGACCTCGTAGACCTGGGCCTTGACCGCCGGACCGAGCGTCGCGTCCCGGGGCCGGATGATCAGGCTCTCGACGAACCGGTTGCCATAGATGGCCCGGAAGGTGGAATAAGGAATGACGGCGCGCTCTTCGTCGGGGCCGTTGTTGCTGGAGTCCTGGAACTTCTTCTTGAGGACGCCGACCACGGTGAACGGCAGGCCGTCGATCACGACCGTGAGCCCGACGGCGTCGAAGTCCTTCCCGAACAGCCGGTCACGAAGCTCGGTGCCCAGGAAGACGACCCGCCGCTTCTGGACCACATCCTGATCGTTGAGGAAGCGGCCGCCGTCGGCGGCGAGCATCTGGCGCATCTCCTCGTGGTCGGGCCCGGCACCCTCCAGGTAGGCGTTGCTGCGGGTGCGGTTGACCAGGAAGGAGACCCCCCAGCGCCCGTAGGACGGCGCCCCCCGGTCGAGGTCGGGAATCGACCGCCGCAGCAGGTCCAGGTCCTCCTCGACCAGCCCGATCCGGCGCCCCTGCGGCAGCCCCTGCCAGGTGCGGCTGGTCTCCCCCCCGCCGACCATGAAGATCCGGTCACCCGCCGCGAGGAGGCCGTTGGTCACCTGGCGCTTGAGCCCCTCCCCGAAGGCGAGGAGGAGGACGACGGAAAGGGTGCCCCAGGCCACCGCAAAGAAGGTGAGCAGGGCCCGCGTCCGCTGGGCCTGGAGGTCGCCGAGGAATTCCCCGAGCAGGATCTTCCACATGGTCAGGCCGATCGGCGGCAGGGCGGCAGGACGGCAGGGCGGCAGCGCATCATCCGCGGATCGCCTCCGCCGGGTCGATGCGAGCCGCAGCGCGCGCCGGCAGGAGGCCGGCGGCGAAGGAGACCAGGGCCAGGAGCCCCAGGGTGGCGAGCATGACGGTCGGCGAGATGGTGGGCGCGCCGACGAACTCCTGGATGGGGAGGTTGCCCAGGCCGGCGACCAGGCCGA
>DASWBQ010000086.1:0-2867 GCA_036390535.1 Gemmatimonadales bacterium
ACCTGGTCCAGACCCTCGAAGGGGGCCCGGCGCTGGTGCACGGGGGTCCGTTCGGGAACATCGCCCACGGGTGCAACTCCCTGGCCGCCACCCGGTTTGGCCTGTCGCTGGCCGACATCGTCGTCACCGAGGCGGGATTCGGCGCCGATCTGGGGGCGGAGAAATTCTTCGACATCAAGTGCCGCATCGGCGGGCTGAACCCCGAGGCGGCGGTCGTCACCGCCACGGTGCGGGCGCTCAAGATGCACGGCGGCGTCAAGAAGGACGCGCTGTCCACGCCCGACGTGGCCGCGCTCAAGCGAGGGCTGGTGAACCTGCAGGGCCACGTCGAGAACGTCCGCAAGTTCGGCGTGCCCGTCTGTGTGGCGCTCAACCGGTTCCTGTCGGACAGCCCCGAGGAACTCGCGACGGTGCTCGAGGCGTGCGCCTCGTGGGGAGTCCGGGCCGCGCTCAGCGACGTGTGGGCCAGGGGCGGGGAGGGCGGCGAGGCAGTGGCCCGCGAGATCCTCGCCATGCTCGAGGAGGGAAAGGCGGCCTTCAAGCCGATCTACGACGCCTCGCTGCCGATCCCGGCGAAGATCGAGGCGGTGGCCCGCGAGATCTACGGCGCGGACGGGGTCGATTTCCTCCCGGCTGCGCAGAAGGCCATCGCCCAGGTCAACGAGATGGGGATGGGCGGCACCCCGGTCTGCATCGCCAAGACCCAGTACTCCTTCAGCGACGATCCCACCAGGCTGGGCCGCCCGAGGGGCTACCGCATCACGATCCGGGACGTCTACCCCTCGGCCGGCGCCGGCTTCGTCGTGGCCCTGGCCGGCGACATCATGACCATGCCCGGCCTGTCGAAGGTGCCCGCAGCGGAGGCCATGAAGGTGTCGGCGGACGGGACCATCGAGGGACTCTTCTAGGAGGCAAACATGTCCATCGCAACGATTCACACCGAGAAGGCGCCCAAGGCGATCGGCCCGTACAGCCAGGCCACGGTGCACGGCGACCTGGTCTTCACCGCGGGTCAGGTCGCGCTCGACCCGGCCACCATGGAAGTGAGCCCGGGAGGCGTGGCGGAGCAGACCGAGCGGGTCCTCGCCAACCTCGCCGCGGTGCTCGAGGCGGCCGGGTCGAGCCTGGGGCGCGTGGTCAAGACCACGGTCTTCCTGGTCGACATGGCCGATTTTGCCGCGATGAACGAGGTCTACGCGCGCGCCTTCGGCGATCACCGGCCGGCCCGATCCACCGTCGCGGTGGTCGGCCTGCCGCGTAACGTCCGGGTCGAGATCGAGGTCGTCGCGGTGCGCGGGTGACCATGAGCGGGGGCGGATCGGGCCTGGTGGCTCGGCCGGTCTTCAAAACCGCGACGGAGGCGCCTCGGGTGTCTCCGGTGGGTTCGATTCCCACACGCTCCCGCCACCTCTTCCGCCTCGGACTGGCCCTCGCCCTCGCGGCGGGAACCGGGCCGCTGGCCGCCCAGGACACCACCAGCGTCCCGCCGGTCGCGGCGCCCCTCGTGACCGGGACGCCCGCCCCGCAGGACAGTGTGGTCTACCCCAAGCCGCCGGTCACACCGATGGGAGCCTTCTTCCGGTCGCTGCTCCTGCCCGGCTGGTCACAGTCGATCCTCGATCGCCGCCTGACCGCCGGCCTCTTCATGGCGGTGGAAGGACTCGCGGTCGGCATGGTCCTCAAGTCCGCCTCCGAACTGTCCTACCTCAGGCAGTACGACCCGGCCAAGGTCGACGCCAAGGACCAGGAGCGCGAGGACTGGATCGCCGTCCTGGCCTTCAACCACCTCTTCGCGGCGCTGGAGGGCTACGTCGGCGCGCACCTCTGGGATTTCCCGGCGGACGTGAAGCTCCGAGCGGTCCCGTGGCGGGGCGGCGGCATCGGCGCCGCCGTGACGATCCCGCTGCGCGGGCGATGAGCCGGGGCCCGGTCGGGATCTTCGACTCGGGTCTCGGCGGGCTGACGGTGGCCCGGGCGATTCACCGGCACCTCCCCCACGAAAACACGATCTACTTCGGCGACACGGCGCGGGTACCCTACGGCCCCAAGTCACCCGAGACGGTGCGGCGCTACAGCCTGGAGATTCTCCACTGGCTGCTTGGCGAAGGGGTGAAGGCCGTGGTGGTAGCATGCAATACCAGCACTGCCCACGCGCTCGAGGCTCTCGCGGCCCGCTCGCCGGTGCCGGTCCTCGGCGTGATCGAACCCGGAGCGCGGGCGGCCGTGCGGATCAGCCCGCACGGGCCCGTCGGGGTCATCGGCACCGCCGGGACGGTGGCGAGCGGCGCCTATCCCCGGGCGCTTCAGGCCCTGGCCCCCGGCGTGCGGGTGGTGCAGCAGGCTTGTCCGCTCTTCGTGCCGCTGGTCGAGGAGGGATGGTTCGACCACCCGGCGACGGACCTGGTGGCGCGCGAGTATCTCGCCCCGCTGCTGGCTGAGGGCATCGAGGCCCTGGTGCTCGGGTGCACCCACTACCCGCTGCTCGCGCCGGTGCTCTCGGGGGTCGCCGGTCCGGACGTCGCCCTGGTAGACAGTGCCGAAGAGACGGCCCGGGCGCTCGAGGCGCTGCTGCGCGACCGCGACCTCACGGCACCGGTCGAACCGGGCCCCAGTCATCGCTACGTCGTCAGCGACGACCCGGAACGCTTCGCGGCGGTGGCGAGCCGGTTCCTGGGGGAGCGCGCCGGGAAGGCGGAGGTGATCTCCTGGTGAGGGTGAGGCGCGACCCGCGATCGGGCCTGCGAGCGACGGCAGGGTCCCGCCGGCTCACCCGTCGCGTCTCACTGGTTCTACGAGGACTGCCAGGTTCGCAGTTCGACGGTGGACGCGGTGGCCACCGCGTAGCGCATGCCGTCCATCCACGCACC
>DASWBQ010000087.1:0-2940 GCA_036390535.1 Gemmatimonadales bacterium
CGCGGCGGCGCCGAGGCGAGCCTGGCCGCCGCCGACGTCTACCTGGTTCGCCCCGGACTGGGGCCCCTGGTCGATCTGATGCGCGGCGCCCGGCGGACCATGCGGGTGATCCGGCGGAACATCGTCGTGTCGATCGGCTACAACCTGGTGGGGGCCGCGCTGGCGGTCACCGGCATCATCGATCCCCTGATCGCGGCGATCATGATGCCGGTCAGCTCGGTGACCGTCGTACTTATGAGCTGGCGGAGCCGGACCTTCGAGGAGGCCCGATGAGCGTGATGTACCTGCTGGTGCCGTTGGCGCTGTTCGTGGTGGCGCTGGCGGTCGGGGCCTATGTCTGGGCGGCCCGGAAGGGGCAGTTCGACGACCTCAAGACACCGGCGATGCGGGTGCTGCATGACGACGAGGAGTCGAATGTCGAAAGTCGAAAGTCGAATGAGGAACAACGGTAGCTCACGCGCTTTCGACTTGGGACGTACGACTTCCGACTAACATCTTCCTGTCTTCAGGTACCGCTCCCGGGCGGCCAACGTGGCGTCGAACAGGGCACGGTCCTCGGGGAAACGGACCGGGTCGGTGCACGGCAGCCCGGTTTCCCGGGTGGCCGCCTCGCAGGCCGCCCGGGCCGTCTCGTCGGTCATGTCGTAAGTGTTGAGGCAGATCCCGATCACCTTGGTGGGCCAGACGGCCGACCCGATCGCCTCGTAGAGCTTCACATACTCGCTGAGCGGGGGAACCGGCAGCCAGGCCTTGGCCCGGTACTCGCTCAGGTGGGTCCGGGTGGCCTGGTGGCAGAGGATCAGGGCGTTGGGGCAGGACCCGTGCAGGAGGCCCAGGGTCACGCCCGAGTAGCCGGGGTGGTTGATGCTCCCCTGCCCCTCGACCAGGACGATGTCGGCGTCCTTCGCCCCTTCGACCGTGATCTTCTCGGCGGCGCCGGCGATGAAGTCGGCCACCACCGCGTCCACGGCGATCCCCCAGCCCTCGATGAAGATCCCGGTCTGGCCGGTGGCCACGAAGCGGGTCCGCACCCCGGCCTGGTTGAGCTGGCGGGTCAGTTGCAGCTGGCAAGTCATCTTGCCGACGTTGCAGTCGGTCCCGACCGTCAGCATGACCATCGGCTCGAGGTTGCGGGCGAACCCCTCCGCTACGGGAAGGTTGGCCGGCGGCTTCCGGACGTCCATGATGCTCCGGCCCAGGCGCTCGGCCAGAGGCCCCAGCACCGGATCGTCCTGAAGGAACGTGTGGAGGCCACTCCAGATGTCGCACCCCGCCGCCAGGGCGTCCTTGAGCCAGTCGCGCCACTGGTCCGGCAGCCGGCCGCCCATCGGGGCGATGCCAATCATGATGGCATCGGGCCGAAGCGCCAGCCCTGTCGCCATGTCGGGAACCACCGGGATCGCCCCGCCAAAACCGAGGATGTCCTGAGCGGTCTTTCCGGCCGTCAGGTGGTCCACGACCCCGACGACCCGTTCCGGGAGGTAGCGGATCACCGAATTGGCGGTCTTGGAAGTCATCGGCGCGAAATCGCCGTCCGCCAGGATCAGAAAGCGCTGGGGGGCCATAGCAGGGTGGACCTCGAAAATGGTATACAAATCTGGATTCCGAGACCCGGTCCGGCAAGGGGGGTGCCCGAAGACCGGACCACAGCCAACAGGGAACAGAGGCGGTACCCCTGTTCCCTGTTCCCTGTTCCCTGTTCCCTGCCTCCGGCCCGGCTCAGCCCTGCTTGTCGTCCGCGTCGGGGAGGACCTCCGCGTCGTGGACGGTCTCGCCCCCCTTCCCCAGCTGGCGGGTACCCCCGCCACCGGCACCCAGCAGGCCCATCCGCTCCTTGAGGGCAGTCAGCTGCTGATCGGCGTTGCCCTTGTACTCGAGCGCCTTGAACTGCTGCATCAGGTCGTCGCCGGCGAACTCCTGCTGCAGCTCGGCCGCCGCCAGGGCCTTGCGCTCGATGTCCTCGATCTTCTCGGTCATCCGGTCGAACGACTCGAAGGCGCTCTTGTCGCTCATCCCGGACATCGTCTCCTGGATCCGCCGCTGCGCCTCGGCCCGCTTGGCGCGCGCCACCAGGATGTTCTTCTTCCGCTTCGCCTCCTCGATCTTGTCGTTGAGCTGGCGGAGCGAGCCCTTGAGGTTCTCGGTCTCGGCCTTGTGGCGGACCCAGGTCTCGTGAAGCTGCTGGGCGCCCTGCAGCGCCTCGTTGTAGCGCATCAGGGCCTGGGTGGCGAGGTCGTCCCGCCCCTCCTGCACCGCCAGCATGGCGCGGCGCTCCCAGTCCTCCGCCTGCTTCTTCAAGGCGTCCGCATCCGAGCGGAGCCGCTTCTCGTCGGCGATCGCCGAGGCGGCCTCCTGCTTGGCCTTGGCCAGCTGGGTCTTCATGTCGAGGATCAGCTGGTTGAGCATCTTCTCCGGGTCTTCGGCCCGGGAGATGAGGTCGTTGATGTTCGAGCGAAACAGCGTCGCGATGCGGTCGAAGAGGCCCATCCGATCTTACCTTTCCCGGAACGGGGCCAGGGACCCCAGGTGGGTGGCCAGGGCCAGCATCAGGGAATCGAAGCTGGCCTGGAATTCGTTGAAATCGAGATGCTCGAGCTCGAGCGTGTCGGTCAGCACCACATGGTCCTCCTCGACCCCGTAGGAGCCGTGGACCAGCTCCCGGGCGTTCAGCTCCAGCAGCCGGCGAAAGAGGCCGGTCTGGCGCTCGCCGGCGGCGGGGAGTTCCATCACCCGGATCCGGAGGACGACCACCGGCGGGTTGTAATCCACCACGCACTCGGCGCCGCCGTTCCGCAGCACCCAGAGCCCGGGTTTCACCTCCTCGGCGGCCTGCCCTTCGTTGTCCAGGCGGTCGATGAACGACTGAAGGTCTTCTCGCGTCAGCATCTCGGTCCGGTCTCCTCCACTCAATGTAGGTCCTGGCCAGGGACCCGCGCCTCG
>DASWBQ010000088.1:0-1808 GCA_036390535.1 Gemmatimonadales bacterium
CGGCGGACTTTCGGCACGGCCGGCACGGTTCCGGTTAGCTGATCGGGAGGCTGCTCGGCATGGTGAGCCATGCCGAGTTGCCCGGTCCCGCCGAGGATTCCCAGATTATGGTCATGCCCGCCGCCAAACCGTTGGTCACGAGTATCAAGGAGCTACTGGCCCTGCCGGCAGACGGGCAGCGGCACGAGCTGCTCGACGGAGAGCATGTCGTGACGCCGGCCCCCAGCCTGGGGCACCAGCGGGTGCTTCGGGCGCTCTACGACCGACTGGCGGATGCGATCCGTGATCGTCCCGAGCTCGAGCTCTTCTGGAGTCCGGCAGACCTCGTCCTTGGCCCGCGCACCCTGGTCCAGCCGGACCTCTTCGTACTCCGGGTTGACCCCGGAAAGCCGCCTGCCACCTGGGCCGAGGCCGGGGTACCGGTGCTGGCGATCGAGGCGCTGTCACCGGGGACGGCCAGCCGGGACCGCGGCAAGAAGCGACGGATCTACCAGGGGGCTGGCGTGGCGGAGTACTGGATCGTCGATCCCGGGAAGCGGCTGATCGAACGGTGGCGGCCGGGCGACACCCAACCCGAGATCCTCACCGACCGGCTGGTCTGGACCTGGGAAGGGACGCCGCTGACAACCATGGAGGTGCGGGAGCTGCTGGGATAGGCGGCAGGGACTGCTTGGCAGCATACTGCTCGGCAGGTACGACTCGGCAGATACCGCAACGCCTCACTCTCTAGATCCACCGCCTCACCCGCCGGCAGTACTCCTCATACTCCTCCCCGAAGCGTCCGGCCAGGTGGGCTTCCTCGACGTCGATCGCGGTCTTCCGGAGCACCCAGAGGCCGAGGGGAAGGGTGACCAGCGGCCAGACGTGATCGTACATCGCGGCGACCCCCAGGTAGGCGATCGTGAGGCCGAGGTAGATCGGGTTCCGGGTGAAGCGGTAGGGACCGATGGTGACCAGAAACCGGACAGGCCGGAGCGGCATGATCCCGGTCCGGGCCCGGAGGAGGGTCAGGAGCCCCGCCAGGGTCAGCCCCACGCCCGCCAGGAAGACCACCGGGGCCAGCACGGCCACGACGCCGTCGGCGGCCGTGGTGGTGGCGACGGGGTAGAGCCGGTGGATCCCGACCCCCGCCGCGTAGGCCACGATGAAGACCAGCGGGGGCGGGACGAAGATCCTGGGGCCGGAGGGCATGGGAAGAGCATACTGCGCGGCGGGAAAGAGCGGGAGGGCGGGAAAGGGCGGGTGGGTCCCCTCCGCGGCCTGCACTGACCGGCTGCACTCGCGGGGCAGGCCTCGGGATCCGTGGGCGGTCAGTAACGCCCGCTCCGGGGACCCCACCCGCCCTCTCCCGCTTAACGTCCCGGCTACCGATGCGTATTCCCCTTAATGCGCCACTTGATCGGTCTCCTTGGCCTGCTGGCCCTGCTTCCGTCCCCCGGCGCCGCCCAGGTCGGCTCCACCACCGACATCATCACCGGGATCGTCCGCGACGAGTCGGGCGCCCCCGTCCCCAACGCCGCCATCGAGGTGGTCTCGATCGAGACCCGGGTCAGCCGCTTCGGCCGAACCGACGCCCGGGGCCGCTACACCATCCTCTTCCCGGACGGCGGCGGCCAGTACCGGCTGATCATCCGCTCCCTCGGCATGAGCCCCTCGGAACAGCTGGTCACCCGGCGGGGCGAGGAGGACCGGCTCGAGACCAACGTGGTGCTGAGCGCGGCACCGCAGCAGCTGGAAGAGGTGCGGGTGCAGGGCGGGCCCAGGGTCCCCATTCAACGGCCCGAGTTGCCGACCGCGGGCATGGTCGA